>JANNTF010000613.1:0-2664 GCA_031403455.1 Alphaproteobacteria bacterium
CACCACCCCGCGCGCTTCGCGCGCTGCCCCTCCTCGAGTCGAGGAGGGGCGACGAGAACTGCCTGGCTTCTCGCTCCGGAGATGTGTGCATGCCGTAGCTCGAGTCGAGGAGGGACGACTGGGTCTCAGGGCTTCCGCTGCCGACGACGGCGGTCTGCTCGCGACGTTCTGAGGGCGAGGCGCGACGATGCTCGGCCTCGTCGTCCGTCGGATCCTTGCCACGATCCCGACCGTCACGCTCGTCGCCATGCTCGTCTTCTCGCTGCTCTATCTCAGCCCGGGTGACCCGGCGGCGATCATCGCGGGTGATCTCGCGACCACGGACGACGTCGATCGCATCCGCGCCAAGCTCGGCCTCGATCAGCCGTTGCACATCCAATTCGGCAAGTGGGCCTGGAGATTGCTGCATGGCGATCTCGGCATTTCGATTTTCTCGAACCTGCCGGTGCAGCGCCTGATCGGCCAGCGTATCGAGCCGACGCTCGTGCTCACCATCACGACCACGCTCTGGGTGATCCTGACGGCGATCCCGATGGGGATCCTCGCCGCCTGGAAAGCCGGGACTTGGATCGATCGCGCGGTCATGGGCCTGGCCGTGCTCGGCTTCTCGTTCCCGAGCTTCGTCATCGGCTACATCCTGATCTTCGCCATCGCGGTGAAGCTCGAGCTGCTGCCCGTGCAGGGCTATGCGCCGATCGCCCAGGGGATCGTGCCGTTCCTGCGCTCGATCATCCTGCCGAGTCTCACGCTCGGCCTGGTCTACACGGCGCTGGTCGCGCGCATGACGCGGGCCAGCCTGCTTGAGATCCTCGGCCAGGATTACATGCGCACCGCGCGCGCCAAGGGTCTCGTGCCGACGCGGATCCTGCTGCGCCACGGGCTCAAGAACGCTGCCGTACCGATCGTCACCACCCTCGGCGCCGGCATCGCCCTGCTGATCGGCGGCGTCGTCGTGACCGAGAGCGTGTTCGGCATTCCCGGCCTCGGTCGCCTCACCGTCGATGCGATCGTGCGCCGCGACTATCCGGTGATCCAGGGTGTGATCCTAGTCTTCGCGATCGCTTATGTGCTGATCAACCTCGTCGTCGACCTGATCTACGTGATGGTCGATCCGCGGATCCGGTATTGAGCGCGATGGCGCACGACGCGCCGGAGACGCGCGGCGAGCGGCTGCGCAGCCTGGTGCGCACCCATCCCACGATGGTGCTCGGCGCGATCATCCTCGTGCTCGCCTTCAGCGCCGCCCTCCTGGCGCCATGGCTCGGCACCATCGACCCTTTGCGCATCGAGCCGATCGCGCGGCTGCGGCCGCCTTCGGCGCGCAACTGGTTCGGCACCGACATCTATGGCCGCGATATCTGGAGCCGCGTGATCTATGGCGCACGCGTCTCGCTGACGGTCGGCGTCGCGGTGGCGACGATCAGCATCTCGATCGGTCTCGTGATCGGCCTCGTGTCCGGCTATCTCCGGCGCGTCGACACCATCGTGATGCGGCTGATGGACGCGATGATGGCGATCCCGGCGATCCTGCTGGCGATCGCGATGATGGCGTTGACCAGGCCCAGCGTGCGCAACGTGATCATCGCGATCAGCGTCGCGGAAATTCCCCGGGTCGTACGGCTCGTACGCAGCATGGTCCTGAGTCTGCGCGACGAGGTCTATGTCCAGGCGGCGGTGACGACCGGCGCGCGGCTGCCGGCGATCCTGCTGCGCCACATCCTGCCGAACATCATGGCGCCCTTGCTGGTGCAGGGAACCTACATCTTCGCGGCCGCCATCATCATCGAGGCGGCGCTGAGCTTCCTCGGCGCCGGAACGCCGGCCGAGGTGCCGAGCTGGGGCAACATCATCGCCGAGGGCCGCAACCTGTTCCTGCTCGCGACCTGGATCGTGCTGATCCCCGGAGTGTTCCTGTCGATCACGGTGCTCGCCATCAATCTGCTCGGCGACGGCTTGCGCGACGCGCTCGACCCGCGCTTCGCGAAGAAGCTGTGACGGCGATGGTGGAAGCCGCGCTAGCGATCGAAGAACTCTCGGTGCGCTTCCCGCTCGGGCGGCGCAGCGTGCATGCGGTCGATGGGCTCTCCTACGAGGTCGCGCGCGGCGAGGTGCTGGGCGTCGTCGGCGAGTCCGGCTGCGGCAAGAGCGTCACCGCGCTCGCGGTGATGCGCCTGCTCAAGACGCCGCCCGCCGACATCTCCGCGCGCTCGATCCGCATCGGCGGGCGCGAGCTCACCACACTCGACGAAGCCGCGATGCGCCTGGTGCGCGGCAACGACGTCGCGATGATCTTCCAGGAGCCGATGACCAGCCTCAACCCGGTGCTCACGATCGGCGAGCAGATCGCCGAGACGCTGCTCACGCACAAGGGCCTGTCCTGGCGCGACGGCCTCGCGCGCGCGGTCGAGCTGCTCGCGCTCGTGCGCATCCCCGATGCGCCGCAGCGCATCCGCGAGTACCCCCATCAGCTCTCGGGCGGCATGCGCCAGCGCGCGATGATCGCGATGGCGCTGGCCTGCGAGCCCAAGCTGCTGATCGCCGACGAGCCGACCACCGCGCTCGACGTCACCATCCAGGCGCAGATCCTGCGGCTGCTCGCGGAGCTGCAGCAGCGCCTCGGCATGGCGATCGTGATGATCACGCACGACCTCGGCGTGGTCGGCG
>JANNTF010000614.1:0-13845 GCA_031403455.1 Alphaproteobacteria bacterium
GGACTTTCACCGTGTCGCCGACGTTGAGCACCTGGCTGGGATGCGAAACGCGCTTCCAGCTCATATCCGTGACGTGCAGCAGGCCATCGATGCCGCCGAGATCCACGAACGCGCCGTAATCGGTGATGTTCTTGACGACGCCCTCGAGCACCTGGCCTTCCTTGAGGCTGGCGACGAGTTCGCTGCGCTGCTCGGCGCGCGTCTCTTCGAGGACGGCGCGGCGCGAGACCACGATGTTGCCGCGCGAGCGATCCATCTTGAGGATCTGGAACGGCTGCGGCGTGCCCATCAGCGGTGTGACGTCGCGTACCGGACGGATATCGACCTGGCTGCCGGGCAGGAACGCCACGGCGCCGCCGAGATCGACGGTGAAGCCGCCTTTCACGCGGCCGAAGATGATGCCGTTGACGCGGGCGCTGCTCGAATAGGATTTCTCGAGCTGGCCCCAGGCCTCCTCGCGCTTCGCCTTCTCACGGCTCAGCATCGCCTCGCCGTTCTTGTCCTCCATGCGCTCGACATAGACGTCGACGAGATCGCCGATCTTGAGCTCGGAGGGTTTGCCCGGTGTGGCGAATTCCTTGAGCTGGATGCGGCCTTCGGCCTTGAGGCCGACATCGATGATCGCGAAATCGCCTTCGATGGCGATCACGCGACCGGTTGTCACGCGGCCGTCGAAGCCGCTGCCGCGCTGGAGGGATTCCTCGAGCAGCTCGGCGAAATTCTCGGTGGCCGCGGGAGCGGCGGAACTAGCCATGGGAGATCAATGCCTTTCAGAGCGACCCGATCGTCCGCCGCGCGGGATGCGCGGCTACCGACGCCGGGGCCGGAATTCCGCGCCGCAGACCATCTGCGATGCGGGTCTCCGAGACCTCACGCGCGCGATCGAACGATATCGAGCGCGCGGGCGAAGACCTGGTCGGCCGTGAGGTCGGATGTGTCGAGCACGATCGCGTCCTCGGCCGGCTTGGCCGGTGCGGTGCCGCGGGCTTGATCGCGGGCATCGCGTTCCTGGAGGTCTTGGAGAACGGCTGGGTATGTAGCGGACTCGCCGCGTGCCTGCAACTCGTTGAATCGGCGCTGCGCACGGATTTCGGGCCGGGCCGTTATGAAGAGCTTAACCGGCGCGTCGGGGCAGATCACCGTTCCGATGTCGCGGCCGTCGAGTACCGCGCCGGGCGCCTGCTGCGCGAAACGGCGTTGGAATGTGAGAAGCGCCGCGCGCACGGCCGGGATCGCCGCCACGATCGACGCCGCGCGGCCAATCTCCTCCTGCCGCAAGCCCGGGGCGGCAAGATCGCCGGCGTCGAGCGCGCGCGCGGCAGCCTCGGCGACGCGCGGATCACGCGGGTCGCCGTGGGATGCAAGCAGCTTGGCGCCGACCGCGCGATAGAGCAGTCCGGTATCGAGATGCGCGAAGCCCAGCGCGGCGGCGAGACGCTTGGCCAGGGTTCCCTTGCCGGCCGCAGTCAGCCCGTCGATGGCGATGATCATGGCGTGCGGGGATCTCGACGCCGCCGCCAATCACCGGTTATGACGCTCGAAACTGGCGCCGAGCCGGGCCATCAGCGCCTCGAAGCCGGGGAAGCTGGTGTCGATCGGGCTCGAATCGTCGATGCGCACGGCCCGGCGCGCTGCCAATCCCATCACCAGGAAGCTCATCGCGATGCGATGGTCGAGCCGCGTGGCGATCTCGGCGCCCCCTGGCGGCGGTCCGCCGCAGCCATGAACCGTCAAATCGTCGCCGTCGAGTTCGACCTTCACGCCGCAGGCCGCCAGCCCGCCGGCGATCGCAGCCAGGCGGTCGCTCTCCTTCACGCGCAACTCTCCCAGCCCGCGCATCCGGGTCGGGCCATGCGCGGTCGCTGCGGCGACGGCAAGCACGAGATATTCGTCGATCATCGAGGGCGCGCGCCGCGCGGGCACGTCGACGCCGCGCAGTTCGCCGGCGCGCACGACGAGATCGCCGACCGTCTCGCCGGCCTCCACGCGCCGATTGGCGATGCGGATATCGCCGCCCATCTCGATCAGCGTGTCGACGATGCCGGTGCGACGCGGGTTCAAGCCGACGCCGCTGATGGTGACCTCGGAGCCGGGCACGACCAAGGCGGCGACCAGCGGGAAGGCCGCCGACGATGGATCGCCCGGCACATGAACAACCCTGCCGGTGATTTCCGGCAACCCGGTGACGCTGACGCGATCGCCTTCGGGCGACGGCTCGACCGCGATCTCGACGCCGAAATGGCGCAGCATGAGTTCGGTGTGGTCGCGCGTGGGCTCGGGCTCGATCACCGTGGTGCGGCCCCGCGTGTTGAGGCCGGCGAGAATGATCGCCGATTTCACCTGCGCCGACGCGACCGGCAGCTTGTACTCGATCGGCAAGGGTTGTCGCGTGCCGATCACGCAGGCTGGCAGCCTGCCACCCTCGCGCGTCACGAAGCGCGCGCCCATGCTCTCCAAGGGTTTGGTGACGCGAGTCATCGGGCGCGAACGCAGGCTCGCATCGCCGGAGAAAAAGCTGTTGAACGGGTGAGTCGCGACGACTCCCATGAGCAATCGCGTGCCCGTGCCGGCGTTGCCCATGTCGAGGATGTCGTCCGGCTCCGTCAGGCCGCCGATGCCGCGACCATGGACACGCCAGATCGCGTCATCGCCTCTGGTGATCTCCGCGCCCATCGCGCGCATCGCCGCCGCGGTGCGCAGCACATCTTCGCCTTCGAGCAGGCCGTGGATCGTCGTCTCGCCGACGGCGAGGCCGCCGAGCATCAAGGCGCGATGCGAGATCGATTTGTCGCCTGGCGCATGAATCGTGCCGGTCAGGGGACGCAAGGCGGGACGCGCGACCAGCGGCCGCGGCGGTGAAGACTCGGATCGGCTCACGGTCGGACTTCCTGCTGGCGCAATTGTTCGTCGACTTCGGCTCTATCACAGTCGTCGGGAGGCTGCGAGGAGCGCGGCGATCAATTGACAAGCCCGGATGCAGCGTGGCAAGACGCGCCACTTTTTAGAGACCGGTTTGCAAACACTCGACCTTTGAAGGAGCTCGGTACGTGGCCAAGGCCGAATGGGGTCTCAAACGGACCTGTCTGTCGTGCAGCGCGAAATTCTACGACATGATGCGCGCGCCGATCCTGTGCCCGAAATGCGGCGCCACTTTCGATCCGGAAGTGCAACTCAAGGCGCGTCGCGCCAAGGTGCCGCCACCCAAGGCCGCGCCTGTCGAAGAGGTCGATCCCGCGGAAGCGGAACCGGCCGCCGAGGGCAAGGAAGAAGAGGAGGCGGTCATGGAGGACACCTCCGAACTCGGTCAGGATTCGGACGATGTCGACGAGGTGGTCGATCCAGCCGGTGAACCCGAGGAACGCTGACACCGGCCTGCGCTCGTTTTTTTCTTGCACGTTGGGGAACGACACTCCTTATTGGCTGACCTGCATGCTCGATCAGCGTTTGCAGGGTGGATAGCGCGGCCGGCATCCAGAGCCGTCGGCGCAGAGTTTCGGGGCCATAGCTCAGCTGGGAGAGCGCGTGAATGGCATTCACGAGGTCAGCGGTTCGATCCCGCTTGGCTCCACCAATCGAAGCAAGGGCCTGGCCGGCAACGGCCGGGCCCTTCGCATGTGCGGGTGAGTGGGAGGGAAACAGATGTCGACACGGATCCACCTGACCGAGCCGGGGCGCCTCGATGCATTGAAGTGGCGTTGCATCGGGCCAAGTCGCGGCGGCCGCGTGGTGGCGGTGGCCGGAGACGCCAACGATCCCATGGTGTTCTATTTCGGCGCCTGCGCCGGCGGCGTGTGGAAGACGGTCGATGGCGGCCATTACTGGCGCTGCGTCTCCGACGGCTATTTCACCAGCGCCGCGGTCGGCGCGATCGCGGTTGCCCGATCGGATTCGAATGTCATCTACGCCGGCACGGGCGAGACCACGATCCGCATCGACGTCTCCTATGGCGACGGCGTTTACAAATCGACGGATGCCGGACGCAGCTGGTCGCATGTCGGCCTGCGCGAGACACGCCATGTCGGCAAGATCTGCATCCATCCCAGTGATCCGAATCTCGTCTATGTGGCGGCGCTGGGCGATGCCTTCGGACCCAACGAAGAACGCGGCGTGTTCCGCACAAGGGATGGCGGCAAGACCTGGCAGAAGGTGCTCTATCGCAGCGCGGATGCCGGCGCCGTCGACATCTCCATGGATCCGAACAATCCGCGGATCCTGTTCGCGGCCTTCTGGCAGGCGCGGCGCAGCTTCTGGCATTTGAACAGCGGCGGACCGGGCAGCGGCCTGTTTCGCTCGTTCGACGGCGGCGACACCTGGGAGGAGTTGTCCGGGCGATCCGGTCTGCCCGATGGCATGCTGGGCAAGATCGGTGTGTCGGTGTCGCCAGCGCAGTCGGGCCGCGTCTACGCGCTCATCGAGGCGGAGGGCGACAAGATCGGCCTCTATCGCACCGACGATTTCGGGGACAACTGGATCCACGTCACTCTGAACCGCGATCTCATCCATCGCGCCTGGTACTACACGCATATCTTCGCCGACACGAAGCAGGCCGACACGCTCTACGTAACCAATTATTCGATGTGGAAGTCGACCGATGGCGGCGAGAACTTCGTCGAGGTGACGACGCCGCACGGCGACAATCACGATCTCTGGATCGATCCGGTCAATCCCAAGCGCATGATCGAAGGCAACGACGGCGGCGCCTGCGTGTCCTTCAATGGCGGGAATAGCTGGTCGTCGATCTACAACCAGAACACCTCCCAGTTCTATCGCATGGACATCGACGACCAGTATCCCTACCGCGTCTATGCGACGCAGCAGGACAACACGTCGATCTCCGTGCCGAGCGCATCGGAATGGGGCGTCATCACGCTCGGCGACTGCACCTATCCCGGCACGGGCGAAAGCGGATTCATCGCGGTCAGTCCCGATGATCCCAACATCGTCTATAGCGGCGCCGTGGGATCCAGCCCCGGCGGCGCCGGCGCGTTGCAGCGCTACGACCATCGCACCCGGCAGATCCAGCTCGTCAATGTCTGGCCCGAGGAATCCACCGGCATCGCGCCGAAGAACATGAAGTATCGCTTCGCCTGGACGTTCCCGCTGGTCTTCTCGCCGCATGATTCGAAGACGATCTACGCTGCCGGCAATCGGATCTTCAAGACGCGCGATGAGGGCATGAGCTGGACGGCGATCTCTCCCGATCTCAGCCTCAACGACCCGAGCCGGCAGGACTACTCCGGCGGTGCGCTGAACCACGACACCGCGGGCGCGGAGGTGCATGCGACCTGCGCCAGCGTCGTCGAGTCACGACACCGCAAGGGCGAGATCTGGGCGTCCACCGATGACGGCCTCGTGCACGTGACCCGCAATGGAGGCGGTGCATGGAAGGACGTCACGCCGAAGGGGATGCCGGCGCTTGCCTATGTCGCCTGCGTGGAGATCTCGGCCCACGCGCCGGACACGATCTATGTGGCGGCGACACGCTTCAAGCTCGCCGATTATCGGCCGTTTCTGTTTCGGACGAAGAATGGCGGCAAGACCTGGCAGTCGATCAACGGTGACTTTCCGACCGGTGAGATCACACGCGTCGTGCGCGCCGATCCGGTGCGGCCGGGGCTGCTCTATGTCGGCACGGAAACCGGCGTGTTCTTCAGCCGCGATGACGGCGTCTCGTGGTCGCGCATGGGCGGCGGATTTCCCGTCGTGCCGGTCTATGACCTGAAGCTGAAAGGCAGCGATCTGGTCGCCGCGACGCATGGCCGATCGTTCTGGATTCTCGACGATGTGACGCCGCTGCGTGAACTCGCGGCTGGCGGGAAGGCGACGCGGCTGGTGACGCCGCGCCCGACGATTCGCGCCAAGCGCGCCTGGAGCGCGGGCTCGAGCTTCAGCAAGACCGGCATCAGCTACAGCCCGGCCTTCGGGATCGGCGCGAGCACGGAGGCGTTCGAGAGGGCCGATGGCACGCGCGTTCGCCACCATCTCGGCGTCGGCGAGAATCCGCCCGACGGTGCGCTGATCTATTACTGGCTCCCCAAGGATGCGGACGGGCCGGTTCGCCTCACCTTCAAGGACTCGTCGGGCAAGATCATCATCACCTTCAGCAGCGACGCCAAGGACGCGTCGCCGGATCATCGGCCGGGGACCAAGGCCGGCCTGAACCGGTTCGTTTGGGATCTGAGATTTCCCGGGCCGACCAAGCTCGACCCGTCGCTCCTCGTCCGCAAGTACAAGCCGTTCGCGAGTGGCGGCGATGAATCCAGCGGCCCGCTGGTCGTCCCGGGCTCCTATCAGGTGACACTCGAGAACGGCCGCGAGTCCCAGCATGCGGGCTTTATCGTCACGAAGCCCCCCAACGTGGCGACGGCGCAGAAGGCCTTCGCGGCGCAATTCGCACTGCTCCAGAGACTTCACGCAAAGCTCGGGGCACTCAATGACGCCGTCAACCGGATCCGCCTCCTAAAGCGGCAGCTCACGGAGCTTCAGAAGCGGCTCGGCGACCCGGACAAGACTCTGCGCGATCAGGCGATTGCGCTGGTCGCACGGCTCGAGGCCATCGAGGGAGTGCTGGTCGACATCAAGCGGGAATCGCCGCGCGACGTGCTGCGCAATCCGGCCGGGTTGAACGATACGCTGGTGGATCTGATCAGCGTGGTCGCCATCGCGGATGCGGCGCCGACCCTCCAGGCGCGGCAGGTCTCGGATGAGGTCATGGCCCGGACCGATACCGAGCTCGGCAAGCTCGACGCCACGGTCAAGACCGAGCTTGCCGCGCTGAATGCGGCGTTGCGATCGGGCGGTATCGAGTTCCTGGGTCTCATGCCGGGCCGAATCTGAGGCGGAGCAAGCGCGACAGTATCGAGTTGCGCGCGCTCATTCGTTAGAGTGATCGTCAGTGGCTTAGTCCGGCGTGAGATCGGCGGGTCGGTTCCCCAAACAGGTTTGACAGGAGCGGAGGCAAGACATGAAGCGCAGGAACTTGTTCGCAGCGATGACGGCCATTGGCCTTGGCGCGACGGCTCTGACCGGCAGCCCGGCCGCGCAGGCGCAGACGTTGAACGTGGTGATGCATTCGGATCTCCGGATTCTCGATCCGATCTGGACCACCGCCTACATCGTGCGCAACCACGGCTACATGATCTACGACACGCTGATCGCTCTCGACGACAAGCTCGAGCCGAAGCCGCAGATGCTCGCGGCTTTGCCGGAAGTCAGCGCCGACAAGCTGACCTACACGTTCACGCTGCGCGACGGTCTCGCCTGGCACGACGGCGCGCCCGTCACCTCGGCCGATGCCGTGGCTTCGATCAAGCGCTGGAGCGCGCGTGACTCGATGGGCCAGAAGCTCGCGACCTTCGTGAAGGAGTATCAGGAGGTCGACGCCAAGACCTTCAAGCTGGTGCTCAAGGAACCCTACGGCCTGGTCGTGCAATCGCTCGGCAAGCCGTCCTCCAACGTCCCGTTCATCATGCCCAAGCGGGTCGCCGATACGAACCCGATGGAGCAGATCTCCGACTTCACCGGTTCCGGCCCGTTCGTGTTCAAGCGCGACGAGTGGAAACCGGGCGACAAGACGGTCTATCTGAAGAATACCAACTACAAGCCGCGCGCCGAGCCGGCGAGCGGACTGTCCGGCGGCAAGGTCGTGAAGGTCGATCGCGTCGAATGGCGCGCCATTCCCGACCACCAGACAGCGGTCAATGCGCTGCTCGCCGGCGAGATCGACTACATCGAGGCGCCGCCGCACGATCTGCTGCCGGTACTGAAGAAGGATCGCAATGTCGCGCTGGTCGATTGGAACCCGCTCGGCAACCAGTACGTCTTCCGCTTCAATTCGATTCAGCCGCCCTTCGACAATCCGAAGATCCGCCAGGCCGTCGCGGTCGCCTTCAACCAGGAGGATTTCCTCAAGGCGGTGATCGGCGACGCGACCTATTACAAGACCTGCAAGGCGCTGTTCATCTGCAGCACGCCGCTCGAATCGAAGCTCGGCACCGACGGCTTCCTCGAGTCGAATTTCGATCGCGCCAAGGCGATGCTTAAGGAGGCCGGTTATGACGGCAAGCCGATCGTGCTCATGCAGTCGACCGATCTCATCGTGCTGACCAACCTGGCGCCGGTCGCCAAGGATCTCCTGACCCGGGCCGGCTTCAATGTCGACATGCAGTCGATGGACTGGCAGACGCTGGTGGCGCGGCGCGTGAAGAAGGATGCGCCGACCGCTGGCGGCTGGAACGTCGCGATGACCTCCTGGGTCGCCGCGGACATCCTCAACCCCGTCATGACCGGCTTCCTCAATGCGAGCTGCGAGACGGCCAATTGGGGCTGGCCCTGCGACACGCGGATGGAAAAGCTGCGGGACGATTTCGCGCGCGAGACCGATGCGGCCAAGCAAAAGGAAATCGCCGAGCTGGTCCAGCAACGCGCCTTCGAGATCATGACCCATATCCCGCTCGGCCAGTGGTACCAGCCCGGCGCGATCCGCAAGGGCGTCATCGACGGCGTGCTCACGTCGCCGGCGCCGGTGTTCTGGAACATGACCAAGAAGGGCGGCTGAGTTCGAGTCACCACCCTGGCCGCGCTTGCGCGCGGCCTGTCCCTCCTCAATCGAGGAGGGACGACGAAGGGACCAAAGTCGCCCCTCCTCGATTGAGGAGGGGCAGCGCCGCGAAGCGGCGCGGGGTGGTGCTTCACAGATCGACCAACCCTGATGCTCGCCTTCATCGCACGTCGCTTGCTCGCGACCATTCCGGTCCTCGCGATGGTGGCGGTGTTCGTCTTCCTGTTGCTGCGCCTCACGCCCGGCGATCCGGCCGCGGTGATCGCCGGCGAGAACGCCAATGCCCAGCAGATCGAGGAGATCCGCGAGAAGCTTGGTTTGAGCAAGCCGCTGGTGACGCAGTTCGTGATCTGGATCGGCAATGTGCTGCGTGGCGATCTCGGCGTGTCCTTCTTCTACAAGAAGACCGTCGCGGAACTGATCGGCGAGCGGCTCGAGCCGACCTTGATGCTGTCGCTGTGCACCATGCTGATCGCCATCCTGGTCGCGATTCCGCTCGGCGTGCTCGCCGCCTACAAGCACGACACCTGGATCGATCGCGCGACGATGGCGTTTTCGGTGCTCGGCTTCTCGGTGCCGGTCTTCGTGATCGGCTATCTGCTGATCTACGTGTTCGCGATCGAGCTCGGCTGGCTGCCCGTGCAGGGCTATGGCCGGCTCGCGCAGGGCTTGCCGAATTTTCTCGAGCGCATCGTGCTGCCCAGCGTGACGCTCAGCGTCATCTACATCGCGCTGATCGCCCGCATCACGCGTGCGAGCGTGCTCGAAGTACTGGGCGAGGACTACATCCGCACGGCGCGCGCGAAGGGCCTCGCCGAGGTCAAGATCCTCCGGCGCCATGCCTTGCGCAACGCCGCGGTGCCGATCGTGACCGTGATCGGGATCGGGATCGCGCTGCTGATCGGCGGCGCCATCGTGACCGAGAGCGTGTTCAATATTCCCGGCCTCGGCCGGCTGGTGGTCGACGCCGTGCTCGCGCGCGACTTCCCGATCATCCAGGCGGTGATCCTCGTCTTCTCCGTCGCCTATGTGCTGATCAATCTCGTGATCGACCTGGCCTATACATTGTTCGATCCGAGGATCCGCTATTGAGCGCGAAGCTGCCGCTGAGCGTCGAGGCCGGCGAGCTGCTCGCGCGGCCGCAGCGGCGCAATGCGCTCGGCCGCGCGCTGCGCCACAAGGGCGCGATCTTCGGCGCGGTGATCCTCGCGCTCATGATCATCGTGGCGCTCGCCGCGCCGCTGCTCGGCACGCTGAGTCCCACCAAGATCGATCCGACCTGCCGCAACAAGAGTCCGAATGTCGAATGCGTGACCCGCAACGACGCCGGCCAGCGCGTTCCGGTCATGCACTGGATGGGCACTGACAGCCTCGGGCGGGACGTCTATAGCCGCGTGATCTACGGCGCGCGCGTGTCGCTGATGGTCGGCATCTCGGTCGCGACGATCGCCGTCGCCATCGGCCTCGTGATCGGGCTGGTCGCGGGTTATTTCCGCTGGCTCGACGCGATCGTGATGCGGCTGATGGACGGGCTGATGGCGATTCCCGGGATCTTGCTCGCGATTGCGCTGGTCGCGGTCTGGCGCGCCGGGCTGCCGGCCGTGATCCTCGCCATCGTGGTGCCTGAGATTCCGCGCGTCGTGCGGCTCGTGCGCTCGGTGGTGCTGTCGATCCGCGAGGAGCCCTATGTCGAGGCGGCGATCTCCGTCGGCACGCCTACGCCGTTGATCCTGGTGCGCCACGTGCTGCCCAATACGCTGGCGCCGCTGATCGTGCAGGGCACGTATATCTGCGCGTCGGCGATGCTGGTCGAAGCCATCCTGTCCTTCCTCGGCATCGGCATCCCGCCGGAGACGCCGAGCTGGGGCAACATCATGGCCGAGGGCCGCACCCTGTTCCGGATCACGCCGCACAACATCCTCTTCCCCGGGATCTTCCTCGGCCTCAGCGTGCTCGCTGTGAACATCCTCGGCGATGGCTTGCGCGACACGCTCGATCCGCGTCTTAGCAAGCGGGTCTGAGCGGATGATCGCGCCGCTTCCGGTCCTGGAGATCACCGAGCTGGCGATCGGGCTGCCGGCGGGAAGCGATCGCGCCAGGGCCGTCGACGGCGTCAGCCTGAGCGTGAAGCAAGGCGAGATCGTGTGCCTGGTGGGCGAGTCCGGCTCGGGCAAATCGGTGATCGCGCATAGCGTGCTCGGCCTGCTCCCGCGCGCGCTCGGCGTCGAGCAGGGCCGCGTGCGCCTCGAAGGCGAGGATTTGCTGACGGCGTCGCCTGATCGGCTGCGTGCCCTGCGCTGCACGCGCATGTCGATGATCTTCCAGGAGCCGATGACGGCGCTCAATCCGGTCATGAGCTGCGGGCGTCAGATCGACGAGGTGCTGCAGGAGCATACCGATCTCGATCCGCAGCAGCGCCGCGCGAAGATTCTGGAGATCATGGCGCAGGTCCGGCTGCCGGACCCCGAGCGCCTGATCGACACCTATCCGCATCAGCTCTCGGGCGGCCAGCGCCAGCGCATCATGATCGCGATGGCGCTGATCCTGGAGCCGGTGCTGCTGATCGCCGACGAGCCGACCACCGCTCTCGACGTGACGACGCAGGCGCAGATCCTGGCGCTGATCCGCGATCTGCAGCGCCAGCGCGGCACCGGCGTGCTGTTCATCACGCATGATTTCGGCGTCGTCGCCGAAATCGCCGATCGGGTCGCGGTGCTGCAGCACGGCAAGCTGGTGGAGCTCGGTGAGACGGGCCAGGTGCTGCGCGCGCCGGTCCATCCCTACACCAAAATGCTGATCGCCTCGGTGCCGAGCATGATTCCGCGCCACCGCGAAGCCATCGTGTCGGGCGAACCGGTCTTGCGGACGGAGAAGCTGACCAAGACCTATTCCACCACCGGTTTCTTCCAGGCGGCGCGCGTGGTTCGTGCCGCGGACGACGTCACCCTCTCGATCCGGCGTGGCGAGACGCTCGGCATCGTCGGGGAGTCGGGGTCGGGCAAGTCGACGGTGGCGCGCTGCATCGCGCGACTGATCGACCCCAGCAGCGGCACGATCTACCTCGACAGCGACGAGATCGGAGGCTTGTCGCGCGGGCGTCTGCGTCGCCACCGCAAGCGCGTGCAGATCGTGTTCCAGGATCCCTATCGTTCGCTCAATCCGCGACGCAGCGTCGGCGCCTCGATCATCGAAGGCCCGATGAATTACGGCCTTGGCCATGACGCGGCGCTGGAACGCGCGCGCCAGCTGATGGCGACGGTGAAGCTCGACCCGGCGTCACTCGATCGCTATCCGCATGAATTCTCGGGCGGCCAGCGTCAGCGCATCTGCATCGCACGCGCCCTCGCCATGGAGCCGGACCTGCTGATCGCCGACGAGGCGGTGTCGGCGCTCGACGTCTCGGTGCAGGCGCAGGTGCTCGATCTGCTCGATCACATTCGCACCACGCTCGACCTCGCGATGCTGTTCATCACGCATGATCTGCGAGTCGCCGCGCAGGTCTGCGACCGTGTTGCGGTGATGCATCGTGGCAAGGTGGTGGAGTACGGGTCGGTCGCCCAGATTTTTGGCGATCCCCAGCATGCCTATACCCGCGAGTTGTTCGCGGCGGCGCCGGGTCGGGGCTATGCGTTCGGGGCTGTGCCCATCCAGAAATGAATCGGGCGCCGCTCTCGCGAGCGACGCCCTTAGTCACTTTGCACTCGACGGGGAGGGGGATCCGTCGGCACGCACAGACTTTCGCCCGAAAAGATTAAGCAATGGTTAATACGGTAGAAATTTTCTGCTCAGGGTTCGATTCACGGCGTAGGCGCCGCGCGGCTCAACGGATGGCAACACCGACTCCCCGCGTGACGACGCCGCCTCCACTGTCGACGTTGACGAAATGCCGCGCGTTCTTGGCGATGATCGCGTTGACGTTCAACAGGGTGAAATTGCCGCTGCACGCCGCCGCCCCGCAAACGCTGTTGAAGGGCAGCCCGGCGAAGCTGCCGGCCGGCGTGTTGGCGTAGCTGAGCGCGCCGCCGGTCACCATGGTGGCGCTGGTGACGCCTTGCGACGGCGCGTTGATGTTGCTGAAGCCGCCCTGGAAAGTGCGGTTCGCGAGATTGACGACCAGGTTGAAGTTATAGGAACCGTCCGCGGTTCCGAGATCCACCCGGCTCATCGGCACGTTCAGCTGCTGGAACACGGCGATGCCCTGAGTCAGGAGCCGCAACTCGCCGATGGTCGTCGCGCGATCGGCGATCTGCTGGGCCGCCTGGTTGGCGATCAGCGCCTTGTTGTCGAAGGCGCGCGCATCCTCGCGAATCGGGCGCGTCGCGGAGAGATTGTCGAACCCGCGCGCTTTCGCCTGCCCCGCTTCGTCGCCGGGGCTCGGACCGGGGCCGGGTGGCCGCGATGGTTCGCCGGGCCCGCGCAACGGCCGTGGCTCGGGGCCTCGCTGCGGCTGGACCCGCGCCCCGAGGGCATCGATCTCCACGGGCGTGAGTTGGACGCTGCGCGCCAGGCTTCCCGGCTCGGCATTCACGCCCCAGCCGGGCTGGCGTGCGGAGACTGTGCCGCTGGGAGACACGAAATCGAATCCGCCTCGTGCGTTGCCGGCATTGTTGGCGCCGCCGGGGCCGGCGAGGACGACGAGGACGCGGCCCAGCTCATCGACGCGGCCAACCACGATGGTGCCGCGAATGCCGATCGTGCCGGCGGGCGTGCGGATCTCGACATTGCGCGGCTCGTCGCGCGCGATGCGTCCCGAAATGAACCGAAACGCGCCCCGCGCGACGTCTAGCGTCACCTTGCCGCCGCCGCGCGCCGGGTCATAGACGAAATTGTCCACCGTGACCGAGCTGCCGGGACCGATGCTCAGCGTCGTCTCGTCCAGCAGCATCAGCTGCAGACTCGATTCCGGGCCGGTGCCGATGCGATCGCCCATGAAGACCGGCTCGCCGCTGGCGAGCTTGCGGCCGATGACGGCGTTGCGGCGCGGCGCGGCCGCGACGAACTGGACCTCGCCGCGCACGGCGGCCGAAACGCCGGCCTGATCCTGGGCGACCGAATTCCCGAAGCTCAGCGGCAGCAGCATCGCGCTCAGCACGAGCATGCGCATGATCAGAACTCCCATAATTTGGTCATCAGCAGCTGACCGCGCAGATTGTCCGTGCTGTAGTTCTTCAGGTTGGAGCGCGCGCGCGACGCCTCGGCGAGGACGAGCAGCGTGATGTCGCCGAAGGTCTCTGCCAGCGCCGGCGGCAGGAAATTGCCGAGCGGGGTGCCGAGGCCGATCTGTC
>JANNTF010000615.1:0-1151 GCA_031403455.1 Alphaproteobacteria bacterium
CCACCTTCGGCAAGGTCATCGGTGGTGGGCTGCCGTTCGCGGCCATCGGCGGCAGCGCCAAGTGGCTGTGCCAGCGCTCTCACCAGCCCAACTCCATTCACCGCACGGCGAGCCCGTGCCGTGCGAGTTCCGCGCCCAGGCGCCCCGTGAGGAACAACCCGCACATCCGCCAGTCGCTGATCAGCGACCATAGCGGCGCGCGGAACGTCGTCGGCCGATTCCTCTCGATCAGGAAATGCCCAATCCAGGCCGGGCCGTAGCCGAGCAGCGGGATGATCAGGAGCCACAGCCAGGCGCCCGCGATCAACGCGACGACGAGTCCGATCGCCGAGGCGATCGTCCCGACGTAATGCGCGGCGCGCGTCGCCGGCCTGGCATGTTCGCGCAGATAATGCGGCCAGAACTCGGCGTAGGTGACGAAGCGCTGCGCCATGCCTGCCTCACACCATCCAGCGGCCGCCATCGATCAGCAGCGTCTGCCCGGTGATGTAGCGCGCGCCGTCGGAGGCCAGGAAGGACACGCTGTGCGCGACGTCGTCGGGTTCGGCGACGAAGCCCATGGGCACGCTGGTCTTGATGCGCGCGATCGTCTCCGGCGGCAGGCGATCATGGGCGCGCGTGCGGATGGCTCCGGGCGCCACGGCATTCACGGCGACCTGGAACGGCGCCAACTCGCGCGCGAGCGAGCGCGTGAAGCCGATCACGCCTGCTTTCGCGGCGGCGTAATCGCTGAGGCCGACATCGCCCGCGAGCGCGGACATCGAGGACATGTTGATGATCCGGCCGCTGCGCCGCGCGCGCATGCCCGGCACGATGCGCCGGCTCCACAGCAGCGTCGTCATCAGGCTCACATTGAGGACGAAGCGCCAGACCTCCGGGTCGGAGCACCAGAACTCGGACGCGCGCTCGCGTCCGCTCTGGCCGACATTGTTGAACAGCACATGCGGCGTGCCGAACGCCTCAATGCGGTCGCAGGCGTGCGTCACATCAGCTTCGTCGGTGCAATCCAGGACGATCGGCAGGCAGCGCCGGCCGCACGCTTCGATCTCACGCGATACGAGCGCGAGCGTATCGGCCTCGTGATCCATGATCGCCATGTCGAAGCCATCGCGCGCCAGACGCAACGCCGTCGCGCGGCCGATGCCGTTGGC
>JANNTF010000616.1:0-6693 GCA_031403455.1 Alphaproteobacteria bacterium
GCAGCGCGCTCGACCATGAAGGTGCCAAACGACTGGATCGTCCTGCCGGAGGTCATCTCCAAGGAGCCGCTCGGAATCCACACACGCGATGGCGACGATCGCTGGGTCGACATTCTGAAGTGGATGCACATGGCGCTGCTGACGGCGGAGGAGTTCGGCATCACCAAGGACAATGTGGAGCAGATGGCGAAAACTTCGCAGGATCCGTTTGTTCGACGCTTGCTCGGTCTCGAGGGTGATTTCGGCAAGGCGCTCGGCCTCGACAACGAGTGGGCCTATCGCGCCATCAAGGCGGTCGGCAATTACGGCGAGATCTATGACCGCTTCTTCGGCCCGAAGGCGCTCGACCTGCCGCGCGCGCAGAACAATCTCTGGACCAATGGTGGCCTGCAATACGCACTGCCGTTCCGGTGAGCCGAGTCCACCTCGTCTGATCCGAGCGGGGCGGGCGGATGCGTCGGTCGGTCACCCACGCTTCCGCCCGCGACCGCTTCGCCCAGGCCGTCCTGCTCGCGGCTGCGGTGGGCGTCATCGGGTTCTTCTGGTCGAACGCCGCCGATAATCTGGCGCGGCGGAGCATGACGTTCGGGCTTGGCTTTCTGTGGCAGACGGCTGGCTTCGACATGCCGTTCCGTCTCCTGGAGTGGAAGGTCACCGACACCTACGGCCGCGCCCTGCTGCTGTCGCTGCTGAACACCCTGCTGGTCGCCGTGCTGTCGATCCTGCTCGCGACGACTCTTGGGCTCGCGCTTGGCATCATGCGTCTATCCGGCAATTGGCTCGTCCGGAACACGGCGCTCAGTGTCATCGAACTCGTGCGCAACACGCCGCAGCTTCTTCAGATCGTGTTCTGGTACGTCGCCGTGCTCCAGACATTGCCTGGGCCACGGCAGAGCATCGAGCTGGGCGCCGGAATCCTGCTCAACATCCGCGGCCTTTTCTTGCCGTCGCTCGTCCTCACAGCTGAGGGTTGGGGTGCGGTGCTGGCGCTCACGGTTAGCCTGATCCTCGCTCCATTGCTGTGGCGCATCAGGCTCGGCGATCGCCGGATCGGCGCATTCGCATTCGTGCCGGCGATCCTGGCGGGCATCGCGATCCATCAATCGGTCACCGGCATCGATTTCCCGCGGTTGCAGGGCTTTAATTTTCGCGGCGGCGTTGTCGTTCCGCCGGAGCTGGCCGCGCTGTGTCTCGGCCTGTCGATCTATGCCGCGGCTTTCATCGCCGAGATCGTGCGCGGCTCGATCGAAGGCGTGGTGCGCGGTCAGCGTGAGGCAGCGCAGGCTTTGGCTCTGACGCCAGGCCAGACGATGCTGCTGGTCATCCTGCCGCAGGCGGTACGCATCATGGTGCCGCCTCTGACGAGCCAGTTCCTGAATCTGATCAAGTCGAGTTCTCTCGGCGCCGCGATCGCCTATCCCGAAATCGTTTCGATCTTCGCCGGCACGGTGCTCAATCAATCGGGTCGCGCGATCGAGGTGATGTTCCTGGTCATGGTGATCTTTCTCGCCATCAACCTCGGCGTCTCGGCGTTCATGAATTGGTACAATCAGCGCGTCGCCCTGGTGGAACGATGACGCCCGCGCGGATGGATCCCGTGACCTGGGCGCGGCGCAATCTGTTCAACTCGGTCCTCAACACGATCCTGACGCTGTTGATGATCGGGCTGTTCGCGCTCGTGATTCCGCCGTTGTTTCGTTGGGCCGTCACGAACGCCACGCTCGACGGCGTGAATCGCACGGTCTGCGATCCTAGCGGCGCGTGCTGGGCCATGATCAAGGCGCGCTTCGGATCGTTCTTCTATGGCCGATATCCGGCGCCCGAACGCTGGCGCGTCGATGTCGTCGCCGTGCTCCTGATCGCTTTCGCCGTGCCGGCGATGAGAAGCGGCGGACCGCGACAGGCGATCTGGGCGGCATTGCTCGTCGGTGTGTTTCCCATCATCGCGGCAATCCTGCTGATCGGAGGTTGGTTCGGATTGACGCGCGTGGACACGAACAACTGGGGTGGGTTGATGGTCAACGTCATCCTGTCCTTCGTCGCCGTCGCGGGGTCACTGCCTTTCGGGATCGCGCTCGCGCTCGGGCGGCGGTCGCAATTGCCGATCGTGCGCGCCCTCTCGATCGGCTTCATCGAATTGTGGCGCGGCGTTCCGCTGCTGACCGTTCTGTTCATGGGCATGGTGATGCTGCCGCTTTTCCTGCCCGGCGGCATGAGCGTCGATAGCCTGGTCCGCGCGATGGTCGTGCTCACGCTCTTCACGTCGGCCTACATGGCGGAAGTCGTGCGCGGCGGGTTGCAAGGCGTGCCGCGCGGCCAGGAGGAAGCGGCCTATGCGATGGGGTTGCGCTTCTGGCAGGTGCAGGCATTGATCGTCCTGCCGCAGGCGCTGCGCCTGGTGATCCCGGCCATCGTCAATACCGTGATCGATCTGTTCAAGGACACGACGCTGGTCACCATCGTCGGATTGTTCGATCTTCTCGGCGTGGTGAACCAGTCGCTGAAGGACCAGGCATGGCTCGGCCTGGCGCGTGAGGGCTACGCCTTCGCGGCGTTCGTGTTCTTCTTCTGCTGCTTCGGCATGTCGCTCTACAGCCGGCAGCTGGAGCGTCATCTCGCGGCGGGGCGCTGAGATGGCGATCCGAGATCTCGACGCCGCGCGCGTGTTGGTGACCGGCGCAGCCGCGGGCGCCGGCGCGGAGATTGCGCGGCAGTTTCTCGCGGCCGGCGCGCGCGTGGCGATCTGCGATATCGATCCACAGGCGGTGGCGGAGATGTCGGCGTCGACACCGGCCATTCTGGGCCAGGTCTGCGATGTTGGCGACGATGTCGCTGTCGACAGGCTGTTCGCCACGCTGGGCGAACGCCTCGGCGGGCTCGATGTCCTGGTGAACAATGTCGGTATCGCCGGACCGACGGCGAAGGCCGAGGAGATCGCGACGGATGATTGGGAGCGCACGCTGCGCGTAAATCTCGGCAGCCACTTCTTTTGCTGTCGGCGCGCGATCCCAATGATGAAACAAGCCGGGGGCGGAGCGATCATCAACATCTCGTCGACCAGCGCGCGAACCGGATTGCCGCTGCGCCTGCCTTACGTGGTGTCGAAAGCCGCGGTGCTGTCGCTGACCAGCAATCTCGCACGCGAGCTTGGCCCATCGGGTATCCGCGTCAACGCGATCCTGCCGGGCGGCATTCGCGGCCAGCGCCTGCAAAATGTGATTGCGGCCAAATCCGCCGCTCTGGGCGTGACGCCAGCCGAACACGAGCGCGAGCTTGTGCGCTTCATCTCGCTGCGCACGCTGGTGGAGCCCGCGGACATCGCCGCGATGGCCGTGTTCCTGGCGTCGCCGGCCGCGCGCTTCGTCACCGGTCAGCTGATCGGCGTGTGCGGCAACGTCGAGTACGAGACGTGATGCGCCCGACCGGCGCTACGCTTCGATTCTGATCGGGATCGGTCGCTGGATGAGCGACCGAATGATCTCGATCTCGTCGTGATTCACGGCGATGCAGCCGGATGTCCAATTCCAGCCAATGCCATGCGCGGCCGCCAGATCCGTCGGCGGCCAACTGCCATAGCCATGGATGCCGATCTCGTCCCCCAGCGCTGATTTCGTCAGACCTTGAGCGCGGCCTTCCGATACGTCTCTGGCATTGGGATAGTCGATCGGATGAAACCAGCGCCAACGCGGCGACGCGCGCGCCGGCCGCACCAGATATTCGCCGACTGGCGTACGCTCATCGTCGCGTCGCCGTTTGGCGCCGGATTGGCGGCCAAACGCGGCCCGAAATGTCTTGATTGCTGCGCCGTCACTCATGAAGACCAGGATATTGGTCGACCGGATGGCGACGATGTGAAGGTCCACCGGCACGGCGGCACCGGCTTTGGCGGTAAGGCTCGCGGCTGGCGCGGCCAAGAGCAGACGTCGAGAGATCATGGTTGGAAGAAAATCGCTGTTTCTCTCCGATTCGGCAATGTCGGGCGTATCGGTCCGGTTCGAGAAACTGGGGATAAGCGCCTGAAACGACACTGAGAAGGCGGCGCATCGGCGGCCGGGTTTACGCTTGCGTGCGTGGAGGGGAGCTTGTAGAACCCGCGCGACCTGAGGCGGGGTGGTCCTGCCTGGTTTGCAACTCTCCTGCGGACGTCATGAGTTCTGCCGCCAGTCGGCCGAACTTGGTTCCGGTGCCCAGCTCAATCGAGCATTCGGGTGCTTCGTCCGCGGCGATATAACCGGAGAAAGGATCCGCCCGATGGCGATGCCTGAGTTCACGATGCGCCAACTTCTCGAAGCCGGCGTTCATTTCGGTCACCAGACCCGTCGCTGGAACCCGAAGATGTCGCCCTATCTCTTCGGGGTTCGCAACAAAGTCCACATCATCGACCTGCAGCAGACCGTGCCGCTGCTCCAGCAGGCGCTCGAGGCGGTACGTGAGGTGACGTCCCAGGGCGGACGAGTCCTGTTCGTCGGCACGAAACGTCAGGCGCAGGAGCCGATCGCCGCTGCTGCACAGCGCTGCGGGCAGTATTTCGTGAACCATCGCTGGCTGGGCGGCATGCTCACCAACTGGAAGACGATCTCGAACTCAATTCGCCGTTTGCGCGATCTGGACGAGCAACTCGGTGGCCAGGCGAAGGGGCTGACGAAGAAAGAATTGCTGAACCTGACTCGCGAGCGCGACAAGCTCGAGCGTGCGCTCGGCGGCATCAAGGAAATGGGCGGTCTGCCCGACATGCTGTTCATCATCGACACCAACAAGGAGTCGATCGCGGTCGAAGAGGCTGGCCGTCTGAACGTGCCGGTGGTGGCGGTGGTGGATTCGAACTCCGATCCGCGTGGCATCAAGTTTCCCATCCCTGGCAATGACGATGCGCTGCGCGCGATCCAGATGTATTGCGATCTGGCGGCGGGCGCGGTTCTCGACGGCTTGCAGGCCGAGATGGTTGCCTCGGGTATCGATGTCGGCGAGCAGGACAACGCGCCGGTCGTGTTCGCGAGCGGCGCTGGCGATGATGCCGGCGTTGTTGTCGAGGGCGCACCCACCGCGGCCGGAGACGGCGAGGTCCCCGTTGACGGGGCGGCAGCGAAACCCGTGGCCAGGAAGCCGATCATGAAGCGGGCGGCACCGCGGCCGAAGCGGAAGGCGCCAACCGCCGAGTGAGTTCGGCGTGCTGCGCGGCTTGGCAGGCAGCGGTGCGGGCGTCGCAGCCTCGCCATGATCCGGGCACACGTGGGCGCCAAGATGGTCCGTGCGGCGTTGCTTGAACGTCGGCGCAACGAGCATTCGAAGAGAAGGATCGAACACGATGGCCGAGATCACGGCGGGCCTGGTGAAGGATCTTCGCGAGAAGACCGGCGCTGGCATGTTGGATTGCAAGAAGGCGCTGATCGAGACTGCCGGCGATCTCGAGGCCGCGGTCGATTGGCTGCGCAAGAAGGGCTTGGCGGCGGCTGCGAAGAAGGCCGGTCGCATCGCGGCGGAAGGCCTGGTGGCCGTCGCGGCGTCGGGTGCACGCGGCGCCATCGTCGAAGTCAACGCCGAGACGGATTTCGTGGCGCGCAACGAACAGTTCCAGGCTTTCGCGAAAGCGGCGGCGGAAGTTGCGCTTGCGCAGGGTGGCGATCTCGAGCGCACTGTTTCAGCCGGATTCCCGGGTGGCGGCACGGTCGCCGAGAAACTGACCGCGCTGATCGCGACGATCGGCGAGAACATGAGCATGCGTCGTGCGACCGGCCTCGCCGTTTCGAGCGGCGTGGTCGTCAGTTATGTGCACAACGCGATCGCGCCGGGACTCGGCAAGATCGGCGTGCTCGTCGCGCTCGAGTCCAGCGGCGATGCCGGCAAACTGGGCGGTCTCGGCAAACAGATCGCGATGCACGTTGCCGCCGCCAATCCATCGGCCTTGGATGTCAGCAGCGTGGATCCGGCAGCGTTGGTGCGCGAGCGCGCCATTCTCGTCGAGCAGGCCTCTGCATCGGGCAAGCCGCCTCAAGTGATCGAAAAGATGGTCGAGGGGCGGTTGCGGAAATACTACGAGGAAACCGTCCTGCTCGAGCAGGTCTACGTCGTGGACGGCGAGAGCCGGGTCAAGGATGTGGTCGCGAAGATCGCGAAGGAACTCGGTGTCGATGTCAAGCTGGCGGGTTTCCGGCGCTTTGCCCTTGGCGAGGGTGTCGAGAAGAAACAAGAAGACTTCGCGGCTGAAGTTGCGGCGCAGCTCAAGCGCGACTGATCGTACCTCGCTGCCATGACAATCGCGCCCTCATCCACCGCCTCCGCGAGCCCACGCTACAAGCGCGTGCTGCTCAAGCTTTCCGGCGAGGCGTTGATGGGGGCAGGCGAATATGGGCTCGACGCCGATACGGTGAGCCGCGTGGCCAGCGAGATTCAGGCGGTGCGAGCGATGGGCGTGGAAGTCGCGATCGTCATCGGCGGCGGCAACATCTTCCGCGGTGTGTCTGGCGCCGCGAAGGGCATGGAGCGCGCGTCGGCGGATTACATGGGCATGCTGGCCACGGTGATCAACGCGCTCGCGATGCAAAACGCGCTCGAACAGCATGGCGTGCACACGCGCGTTCTCTCGGCGATTCCAATGTCGACCGTATGTGAGCCCTACATCCGTCGGCGCGCGATTCGTCATCTGGAAAAGGGGCGTGTCGTCGTGTTTGCGGCGGGCACCGGCAACCCCTTCTT
>JANNTF010000617.1:0-1491 GCA_031403455.1 Alphaproteobacteria bacterium
TTCTGAGCTTCCGGTTTGGGGGTATAGATTTAAGTTGTCCAATGCTCGACGCGGCTTGCTTGCGCACACGTGGGCCGCGGTCATCGCCGCCGCATCGCCGGTCGGCGCGCAGACGCCCGTCAAGGGCGGCTCGCTGACCTACACCTATCACCCCGAACCGACCGCGATGTCGACGATCGCGACCACCGCGGTGCCAGTCGCGCTCATCGCCACCAAGATCTTTGAAAGCCTCCTGCAATGGGAAGGCGCGGAGATGAAGCCGATGCCCGGCCTCGCGGCATCATGGACGCGTTCGGAGGACGGCAAGACCTACGTCTTCAAGCTTCGCGACGGCGTGAAGTGGCATGACGGCGCAGCCTTCACGTCGGAGGATGTGAAATTCTCGGTCGAGTCCATCATTCGGCCCTATCACTCCCGCGGTCGTGCCCTGTTCGGCGACGTCGAGGCGATCGAGACGCCGGACGCGACGACCGTGGTGTTCAAGCTCAAGGCGCCGGTGCCCTATTTCCTCAAGGCGTTCCAGCCCACCGAAGCGCCGATGCTGCCGAAGCATAAATTCGCCGGTGTCGATCTCGCGCAGGCCGCCGCCGTGCGCCAGGCCGAAGTGCTGACGCGCCAGCCCGTCGGCACGGGACCGTTCAAGCTCAAGGAGTGGCAGCGCGGCAGCCACATCATCCTGGAGCGCAACGCAGCCTATTGGCGTGAGGGCCACCCCTATCTCGACCAGCTCATCTTGCGCGTGCTGCCCGACGGCGCCGCGCGCGCGATCGCGATGGAAAAGGGCGAGGTCGATCTCGCGCCCCAGAGCGCGCTGCCCGAAGCCGAGATCCAGCGCCTGTCGAAGCTGCCGACTCTCGAAGCGTCGATGCTCGGCGCCGAGGCGCTGGGGCCCAACATGTGGCTCGAACTCAATCTGCGCGAGGCGCCGCTCAACGATCTGCGCGTGCGCCAGGCGATCAGCCTCGCGCTGGATCGCGCCAAGATCATCGACGTCATCTGGTACGGCTACGGCAAGCCAGGCACCGGGCCGATCGTCAGCGCCGACCCGACCTATTACAACAAGGCGCTCAAACCCTACGCGTATGACCCGCGCAAGGCGGCCGAGCTGCTCGATCAGGCCGGCTACAAGCGTGGCTCCGATGGCGTGCGCTTCCGCATGACGCAGCACGTGCTGCCCTATGGCGAGGCCTGGAGCCGTCTCGCCGAATACGTGAAGCAGGAACTCGGCAAGCTCGGCATCGTCGTCGACACGAAAAGCGCCGACCTCGCGGGCTGGCTCAAGACGGTCTATGGCGACTGGGCCTTCCAGATGACGAGCACGTTCCAGCACAACTACGCCGACCCGACGATCGGCGTGGAGCGCAGCTACATCTCCGCGAATATCCGGCAGGGCGCGGCCTTCATGAACTCGATGGCGTATCGCAATGCGCGCGTCGACGAGCTGTTCGCGCTGGCGGCGCGTGAACTCGATCCGGCGCGGCGAAAGGCGCA
>JANNTF010000618.1:0-8975 GCA_031403455.1 Alphaproteobacteria bacterium
GCCAGGGCAGATGGCGCAGCCATCCGAACAATCCGCGCGCGCCACCTGCTCGCGCCGTGGCCTCCAACGAGATGACGATCACGAGAAAGACGACGACGGTGGGAACGCCGACGAGCAGTGACAGCAACGAGCCCAAGACGCGAACGGACACGGCCAGGTTCGGTTCGAGGAACATGTGATAGAGCGACGTCGGCGGGACGAAAATCAGGTACAGCGCGAAAATCCACTTCGAGAAGCGGCTGCCGAAGATCGATGCCACGCCGGTCATGGTCTCGATCGCGACGTACCAGACCAGCACGGTCGCCATCAGCGGCAGGTAGTGGAGATTGTGGAAGAGGAGATGCCAGCCGGTCGCGTGATCGCTCGGCTCTGCGCCGAACCCCGCCGTCCACAGCGAAGCAGGCAAGAAGGCGTCGAATGCGGCAAAGGCGCTCACGATCGTCAGCCCGGCCCATGCGACCGTTGCGAAGGTCACGGTAGACCACTCGCGGTCAGCGCCCTCGCGAAGAGCGCGCAGCGGCGTCGCGATCGCCGAGACCGAGATCAGAAGCAATCCGAACGCAAGCAGCAGATAACCCAGATAAAACAGGAACGCGGGGCCGCGCGCATCGCCGACGAGTTCGGGTGATCCGTCGTAGAGCAGCGGCGAGCCGCCGAATATCCCGGCCCCGCTGGAAAAGAACCCGGCGATCATGGCTACCGCGCCCGCCCACGCGGCGGCAGGCCATGCGATCGGTGACGGCTTGTCGAGGTAGGCGACGGAGAAAGCGAGCAGCACCGCCATCTGGGCGAAGTAGAGCCAGTAGAAAAAGGCGGTGACGCCATGGCTCGTCATCAAGCGATAGCCGGTCTCCGGATGGATTTCGACCAGGCCGGACCGTACCAGCGCAGTCGCCGCGCCGAACACGATGCCCAGCGCGAGCGCAATGATCGACATCGTGATCAGCATCAGCAGCAGCGCTCGATCACGCCGGCTCAACTCATGCAGACCGCGGAGGAATCGCGGCGCGGAAGTATCCATCGTCATCGCTTTCGCCCCGTCAGGTCACAACGATCCGACCCATCATGCGGTCATGAGCGCCACCACAATAGACCGTGCAATAGAGAAGCAATTCGCCCGGACGCGCAAAGCTCATCGTCTGATCGACGATGACGCCGCGGCGAAGGCGCGCGATGCGGCTACCAATGCCGAGTTGGATCGCAGCGCCATGCGTGACGTCGACCGCCATCATCCGAAGCCGATAGGGCCGGTCGCGTTCGAGCCGGATGATCGACGGCTCGAAGCCCCATTGAAACGCCATGAGATACGCATCGATCGCCGCCGGGTTAGACCCCGGACCCTGCGCGGCGCGCTGAGTGTTGGCGCCATGCGCGGCGTGATCGCTCGGTCCGTCCTCGGCGAGTGGTCTCACGCTGCCATCGGGCAGGCCCCAGCGCGCGACGAATTCCTCGGTGTCGCGGCGGAACCGCGCGATCGCAGCGTCATCCGCGACAACCTCGCCATGGCTCGGCATATCGACCGTGGCATCCGTCATTGCCGAATGGCCGCCGTGATCGTCTCCTGATCGACGATGCAGGAATGGCAGTGGCGCGGCGTCCAATGCCGCCCACACCCCATACAGGCTCAGCAGGCTCAAGCCCGATGCGGTGACGAAACCTCGCCGGTGAGTCATAGGTCGGGACTCGGACATCGCATCCTCCAGAACTCGTGGCGCGAAACAACGCCGTGCGCGCCAGGACCATTCAAGTTTCGCGCCGCTGCGTGTCCGCCGCATTTCAAGTTTGTAAGGGATTGTTGCAGTGACGCTCGGCGTCAGGTCCAGTTGCGCCTGTCCGAGCAGTCAATCCTTGGCTGTGAGATGACGCGCAGGACTTCCGCTCGGCATCCCGAAACGCCGCCTTAGCGAGAGCCGATGGCGAGCTCGCGTCCGCCGCGGTTGACCGTCAGGCGCCAGGATCGCAACGGCGGAATTGTAATGGCGCGGAGTTCGGCGATGGTCGCGAGCGGTGCATCCTGGAAGGCGTGGATGATGTCACCTGCATGCAGCCCCAGACGCACCGCCCCGGAGCCGGCGCTGACCTCGAGCACGACCACGCCTCTCATCACGCTGTCGACGCCAAGCTCCTCGGCGAAGGCGGGCGACAGGTTGGCGACACGCGCGCCGGCCAGGACATGGATGGCGCGCAGCCACGTCTCCTGCCGCGGCGGATTGTCGGGTGGTGGCACCGGTTGCACTTCGATCTCGAGCCGCTGCCCTCGGCGCAAAATCACGAGTTGCGCCGCGTCTCCCACCGGCCCGGCCGCAATGCGGTAGCGGAGCATGGCGAAATCGTCGACGACGAAGTCGCCGACCGCGAGGATGACGTCGCCCGGCACGATACCCGCCGCCGCCGCGGGGCCGCCTGCGTGAGTGTGCGTGACCAGGACTCCGGCGGGCCGGCGCACCCCCATCATCAGGGCGCGCTGGAGCGGCGTGCGGATGCCTGAGATGCCGATCCAGGGCCGCACCAAATGCCGCCCGGTGACGGCCGCATCGACCACCGCGCGCACCATGTTGACGGGAACCGCGAAACCGACGCCCTGCGAGCCGCCGCTGCGCGTGAAGATCGCGGTGTTGATGCCGATCAGTCGACCATCCGTAGCGATCAGGGCGCCGCCCGAATTGCCGGGGTTGATGGCCGCATCGGTCTGGATGAAGAAGCGGAAGTCACCGGTGCCGGCGCCGCTGCGAGCGAGCGCAGATACGATGCCGCTGCTCACCGACTGGCCGAGACCGAAGGGATTGCCGATGGCCAACACGATGTCACCCACGCTGAGTCGGTCCGAATCGGCGAATTCCAGGGTTGGCAGGACCTCTCCGGGTATCGCTACACGCAGCACCGCGATGTCGGTGCGCCGGTCCGAAACGATGATCTCTGCCGGGAATACCCGGTCATCGGCCAGCCCGACCAAGATGCCCCGGGCGTCCGCAATCACGTGATGGTTGGTGACGATGACGCCATCAGGCCGGACGATGACCCCCGAGCCCAGCGAGTTCGAGATCCGATCGCGGGCGCCGTAGCCAAACAGAAACGCATCGCTGAACAGGCGCCACAGCGCGGTGTCGTGAAATGCCGGCGGGCTGCCGGAATTGTGCACCAGTTTGCGCGCGAAGATGTTGACGACCGCCGGCGTTGTCTTCGCGACCACGGGCGCGAAGGACGGCGCCGTCTCTACTTGTGTCGCGGGAACGACGGCGCGCAGCGCTTCGGCGGCGGGGCTTTCCGCGAGGACGATGCAGGTGAACGCCGCAGCGAACGCGGCAAGCCTGCGCGGTTTCAGCTCTTCGCCCACATCAGCGGCCCGCCCCGAAATACTGCGGCAGCACCGTCACGGCGACGATGATCCAATACATGGCGATCGCGAGATAGGCGGCTTGCCTGAAACGGGTGGTGACTCGCCGGTCGCCCGGGAAGTCCTTTGCATTGTACTGGCTGTAGATTTCGCGCCATAGGGCGGCGGTCGTCTCGGCGTCGATCTGCTCGCATTTTTCGATGTAGGAACGTTCGGTGTCGCCGCGCGGACGATGGCGCAGATAGTCGCGGTAGAAATCGAACTCGAGCACCAGCTCGAGAAAGACGATGCGCGGAAAGAGCGCGACGACGCCGCGGTCGATGGTGCGAACGACATGATAGGCAAACCAGACGATGCAGGTCGCGATCGTGCTCGCGGCGATCATCAGCGGCAGGCTCGCGACCGACAGGCTCAGAAACACGAGCATCCAGAACGTCGCCATCGAGGTGGCGAAGCCGATCGCGTACCAAATATTGTATTGTCAGATGAGTGAGATGCGCTGGCTCTGGATCGCGGCGTATTCCGTCGCGTAGACCGGACTCGCCGAACCCAGTTCGTCGAGACTGCGTCCGGTCTCCCAATGGCGATTGGCCATCGCCCCCTCCGTTGCGCATCAGGTCCGTCCCAGACCCAAACTATTCCGCGCAGGATCTTGCGATCCTCGCACCGCTTCGTAGCGACTGGATCTCAGATCTGTCCAGGATTGTTGCGGCAGCATGGCACGCCAAGCCAGCCGACACGGATCTGGATGCAACGCGTTTCGAACCCTATCGACCGTCTTGCATGAAAGCCATCGCTTCGACGGGCCGAGCATGCCCCTCGAGTTCACGGTCCCCGAGAGGACGCCACCCGACCGCTCGCCCACGCTCGCTTGTGGCATCGACGAGGGCGCGCGATGCGATGAGCAGACAGCCCTGGGTTCGTGTCAGTCTCTCCAACCGCTGCGCCACGTTGACGGTATCTCCGACGATGGTGTGCTCCACCATGCGGCCACGCCCGATGACGCCGGCAAATACTTCGCCGTAGTGGAGACCGATGCCGACTTCGAGCACGCCGGACGCGACGGCCTCGATCGGAAAGGGTCGGTCACGCAGGTCGGCGAGGATCGCGAGCGCCGCGCGCAGGGCGCGATCGGCATCGTCGGGCTGGGGCTCGGGGGTTCCGAATACGGCGAGGACGCTGTCGCCGATGAATTTGTCGACGGCGCCGCCATGCGCGAAGACGTGTTCGACGACGCGCTCGCGAAACACCGCAAGCAGCTCGCCGACCTTGCCGGCATCGAGCTGTTCGGCGATGGCGGTGAAGCCGCGAATATCCACGAACATGACTGCGACGACTTGGCGCGCGCCACCCCGATTCACCGGATCATGGTCGTCGGCGAGGCGCTCGGCCACGGCCGGCGAGAAGAAGCGAGCCAGGCGCGACAGCCGCTCGTGTGAATCGAGCGCCTGGCGAAGCATGCGGCGCGTCCGGGAATCGAGATAGACGAGCAGCGAACCGGTGAGTGCGACGAGCCCGATCGGGACCAGGTGGGTGCTCATCGTGCCGTCGCGAGGACCGGACAGCAGCGTTCCCGGATGCGGCGCGGTCATCGTGATCACATCCGACAACCATCCATCGATCAGCGGCAAGCAAAGGCCGCCAAGCACCAGTGCACAGAGTACCGCATAGAGCATCAGGCCCGGCCGATAGCGAAGCGAGGTGTGAACGAGCACGACGTGAACCAGCGCGAATAGGGGCAGCGTCGGCGCCAGCGTGATCGGTAGGCCGGCCATATGGGAGGCCATGATGGTTCCCGCGATGACGGCGAGAAGATCGAGAGTCACGAAGGCGTAGGGCAGAAAAGGTCGATAGATCTGCAGCCAGGCCAGCATCACGCCGGCAATCGTGATCAATGCATAGAGCGCGGCCACTCCGATCAGGCCGTGCTGAACTGGCGACGCGGCATCAACCGTCAGCGCAAGCGTCGAGAGGACGGCAAGTACGACCGTTCGGAATGCCGCCGCCACCAGCTCGCCGTGCTTCTCGGTTTCGCGCAGCACCTGCTGCGCATCGCGCGACGCAGCAACTTCCTTCGCGCCTGATCCGGTCCTGCGCTGTTGTTCTCCAGCGGGGGTGGGAGGATGCTGAGCCAACGCCGTGCTCAAGCGACGTCCAGCATGTCGATCGACAGCTGGTGGCGATGGACCGGACGGCCGATCCTGGGCCCGGCCAGGCTGGTCATCGATCACTGCTCTGAGCCCTGAGGATCATGGCCGAAGGGCTTCGCGCAGACGCGCCGGACGCGGCAGCCAGCGCGGCACTGCGCGTTCGTAGGCGAGATAGTCCGCGCCGAACTGCAGCCGCGCTTCGGCTTCCTCGCGTCGTGCCAGCCGCACATAGGCAAACACCAGCACCGGATACATCGCCAAGGTGATCAGCGTCGGCCATTGGAACAGGAAGCCCGTCATGACCATCAGGAAGCCAGCGTATTGCGGATGCCGCATGAAAGCGTAAGGCCCGCTAGTGGCGAGCTGGTCTTGCGTCTGCGCGCGATGGAGTTCGGTCCATGCTCGCGCGATGAGCATGAATCCGCCGCCGATCAGGACATAGCTGAGAACATGGAACGGACCGAAATGCGGGTTCACGCGCCAGCCGAGCATCATCTCCAGGAGATGGCCGGAATCATGCGCCAACCAGTCGACATCCGGAAAGCGGCTCTGGAGCCAGCCGGAAAGCAGATAGATGGTGAGCGGGAAGCCGTACATCTCCGCGAACAGCGCGACGAGGAACGCCGTGTACGGGCCGAGCGTGCGCCAGTCGCGGCTGGTCTTCGGCTTCACGAAGCTGACCGCGAAGAACAGGAAGAACGCGATGTTGATCGCCGCGAGGCCCCAGAGACCATAGGCCGGTGCTTCCGTATGACTCATGACGGGCTCCCGTCATCGGTTCGCGTCGCGCGTCCGGTGTGGCTGGTCCCCGCGTCATGTCTGTGTCCGCCATGACCGCCGCGATGCATGAAGACATGCATCAGCGGGCAGGCGAGGAGCAGCAGGTAAGGCAAAACCCCGAACAGATGCGCGCGGTGCTCGGTGAGAAGGTAGAATCCGGCGATTGCCAACAGCGCGAGGCAGACGAATCCGGCGCGGCTGCCGAAGAAGCCTTGTGGTGACGATGTCGAGCTCATTGAACATTCCTTCTGCGACCGGGCCTCGCAATGTCGACGCGCAGCGCGGCAAGATACCCCATCGCGCTCCGTTCCAGTCGCATTGCATTGACCGCGACGATGATCGCGCTGGTCGACATCAAGGCCGCACCGAGCGTCGGCGACAAGAGCACCCCCCACGGCCAGGCGACGCCGGCTGCCAATGGGATCGCCATCGCGTTGTAGCCGGTGGCCCAGGCCAGATTCTCGACCATCTTGCGATAAGTCGCGCGTGCCAATCCAAGGACGGCCGCGACGTCGCGCGGATCGTTGCGTACGAGAACAACGTCCACCGCCTCGACTGCGGCATCGCTGCCCATGCCGATGACGATCCCGAGATCAGCCTCGACCAGCGCCGACGCGTCGTTGGCACCGTCACCGACCATCGCGACGGTAAGACCTCGCGCGCGGACCCGGGCGATCGTCTCGGCCTTCTGATGCGGGAGAACCTCGGCAAATACTTCATCGATTGCGAGGTCGCGCGCCACCGCGTCCGCAACCGGCCGCGCATCGCCGGTCAGCATCATGCAGCGAATCCCGAGTGATTTGAGGGCGCGCACGGCCGGCGCCGATTCTTCACGCACCATGTCGGCGAGGGCGAGGACGCCGATGGGCTGATGCTCAGCCAGCACGAACACGACAATCCTACCGTTGGCGGCGAGCGCGTCGATGCGTCGGTCGCTGACGATGATCGATTGAGACGACAGATAGGAGGGACTCACGACGCGAATGGTCGTCCCGCCTACCTGTGCCTCCGCCCCCTGTCCGGTGATGTGGCGAAACGCCGACGTCAGCGGCAGCGCGAGCGAGCGCTCCTTCGCGGCACGCGTGATGCCGCGGGCGATCGGATGCTCGGACCGACTCTCCAACGCGGCTGCCAGCGCGAGAATCTCGTTCTCGCCGTATCCGTTCAGCGACACCACCGCGACGATACCCAAGCGGCCTTGGGTCAGAGTCCCGGTCTTGTCGAACACCACAGCATTGAGATGGCGCGCACGCTCGAACGCAACGCGGTCACGAATCAGGATCCCGTTACGCGCAGCCAGGCTGGTGCTCACCACGAAGGCCAGCGGGACGGCAAGGCCGAGCGCATGCGGGCACGAGATCACCATCACGGTCACCATCCGCTCGAGTGCAAAGGCGAAGCTCTCGCCCAGGACGAGCCAAATGATGAACGTCGTGACGCCGACGCCGAGTGCGATCCAGGTGAGCCAGGCCGCGGCGTGGTTCGCAAGATCCTGGGTGCGTGAGCCGCTTGCCTGCACGCGGTGGACCAGATCGATAACTTGGCCCAGATAAGTCTCGCCACCCTTGCGAGCGATATTGATGACGAGCGCCCCGTCACCGTTCAGCGATCCACCGATGATGTGAGATGCCGGTCCACGTTCGATCGGTCGCGTTTCGCCGGTCACCATTGACTCGTCCAACGTGGAGATCCCTTCCACGATTGCGCCGTCGACGGGAACGCGCTCGCCGGGCCGAATTATGACGCGATCACCCGGAGCGAGCCTCGTCGGCTCGACGTCCTCGATGGTTCCATCGGCCGCCAGACGATGTGCGATGTTCGGCAGGAGTCGGGCGAGCGCTTCAAGCGCGCCCGAGGCGCTCATGATCGTGCGCATCTCGATCCAGTGACCGATCAACATCACGTCGATGAGAGTCGCGGTCTCCCAGAAAAAGACCTCGCCCGGAAGCCCCAGCACGACCGCGAACGAATAGGAAATGGCGGTAACGATCGCCAAGGAGATCAGGGTCATCCTGCCCGGCTGACGGGCACCGACCTCACGCGCGAAACCATTGAGAAAAGGCTGTCCGCCAACGACGAAAACGACGATTGAGAGTGCCGCGAGGATGGACTGGTCGCCGGCAAACGACATCAATGCCTCGAGCCCAACGAACCGCTGGACATGGTGCGATAGCGCGAGGATAGGGACGGTCAACGGCAGGCAGATCCAGAGTCGCCTACTGTAGTCAGCGACCATCGCGCCATGATCATGATGTAGATGTTGATCTTGGTTATTCGACGGCGAAGCAGGTGCCGCCGTGGCATATGTCGCCATCGCGTGAAGCATCGCGAGGTCTGGACCCATGGCGTCTCACCTCGGGCGGTCTATGGCAGCTCTCTTCTGAGACTGAGGCAGAGAGACGTGCTGCGGGCGCCGCCCTGAAACTCGCGGAATCAGTGTCGCGACGATGGCGCGCCCGTGTTTCGGGCCTATCTCCGGTGCGTAACAAATTGTATCGGAACCGCAGATCCGGTGATTCACCCAGGCACAGCCCCGTGGAATCGCATGAATGGCGCTGCCCGGCCCTCGCGCGAGATCAGGAGGACGTCGTAACGTTCCGGTTCGTGCCCATTCACTTCCATCCCGGGAGATCCGACGGGCATTGCGGGCACGACGAGACCTGCGGCGTCCGGCTGGTCGCTGAGCAGCCGCCGGATCGCGCCGTGCGGCA
>JANNTF010000619.1:0-1741 GCA_031403455.1 Alphaproteobacteria bacterium
ACGGCGACGAGCAAGCCATTTCTTGCTGCATTGCGGGATGCACTGACAGGCGTCGAGGAGTGGCAGGTGGCCGCACTCGAGGCCGCGGCGCGTCAGGTTGCCGAAACGGCCGGTGTGAAGCTGGGCGAGGTCGCCCAGCCGCTGCGTGCCGCCCTTACCGGCAGCAACGTGTCTCCGCCGATCTTCGAGGTCATGCAGATCCTCGGCCGGGACGAGGCGCTGGGCCGGGTAGCCGATGCTCTGGGTTGATCAAATTTCGCTGCGCCGCAACCAAGACGCTTGGACCGGCGCCGAAGCCGGCTAATATCGATCTTGGTGGCTCGTTAACCACCATCGTGGAGAATTCGACGTTTCCGCCCGTACCCGAGCGAGGCCCCATATGACTGCCAGTGCCGCCCAGATGAAACTGTCCCCGACCATGACGTTGATCGACAACGCGACCGGCAAACGTGTCGAACTCTCGAAGATGGACGGGAGCATCGGCCCGCAAGTGATGGATATCCGTAAGCTCTACGCGGAAACCGGTCAGTTCACCTACGATCCTGGCTTCACCTCCACCGCCGCGTGCGAGTCGAAGATCACCTACATCGATGGCGATGCGGGGATCCTTCTCTATCGCGGCTACCCGATCGAGGAACTCGCCGAGCACAGCGACTTCATGGAGGTCTGCTACCTCCTGCTCAACGGCGAGTTGCCCAACCAGGACCAGAAGCGGAAATTCCGGCGCGACATCACGCTGCATACCATGGTGCACGAGCAGTTGACGCGCTTCTACCAGGGGTTTCGCCGTGACGCGCATCCAATGGCCGTGCTCTGCGGGGTCGTCGGCGCGCTCTCTGCTTTCTATCACGACAGCCTGAACATCAACGATCCGCATCAGCGCATGATCGCCTCGTATCGATTGATCGCGAAGCTGCCGACCGTGGCCTCGATGGCCTACAAATACTCGGTCGGCCAGCCGTTCATGTATCCGCAGAACGAACTCGACTACGCCGAGAACTTCCTCAACATGACGTTCGGCGTGCCGTGCGAGGAGTACAAGATCAACAAGACGGTCGCTCGCGCGCTCGACAAGCTGTTCATCCTGCACGCCGACCACGAACAGAACGCGTCGACCTCGACCGTGCGTCTCGCCGGCTCGTCAGGCGCCAATCCGTTCGCCTGCATCGCCGCCGGAATTGCGACGCTCTGGGGTCCAGCCCATGGCGGCGCCAACGAGGCGGTGCTGCAGATGCTGCAGGAGATTGGTACGAAGGACCGCGTGCCTGAGTTCATCCGCAAGGTGAAGGACAAATCCGAAGGTGTTCGCCTGATGGGCTTCGGCCATCGCGTGTACAAGAATTTTGATCCCCGCGCGAAGGTGATCCGCAAGGCCGCTCACGAGGTTCTGGGCGAGCTCGGCGTGCGCAACGAACCGTTGCTCGAGATCGCCATGGAGCTCGAGCGCATTGCCCTGCAGGACGACTACTTCGTGCAGCGTAAGCTCTATCCCAACGTCGATTTCTACTCGGGCATCATCTACAAGGCGATGGGGTTCCCGACGTCGATGTTCACGGCGCTGTTCGCCGTCGCGCGCACCGTCGGCTGGATCGCCCAGTGGAACGAAATGATCGAGGATCCGGCACAGAAGATCGGCCGGCCACGTCAGCTCTATACGGGGCACGCAGCGAGAGCGTACGTTCCCGTGCACCTGCGGAGCTGAACCGGCGCGGATCACGTCAGCTCGCGGAGCATGCGGAGG
>JANNTF010000620.1:0-10685 GCA_031403455.1 Alphaproteobacteria bacterium
GTTGGCCCTCGGCGTAGATCGTGTCGAAAGCGAGCGAGGATTTTCCCGATCCCGAGACGCCCGTTATCACCACCAGGGAGTCACGCGGGATTTCAACGTCGATGTTCTTGAGGTTATGCTCACGGGCGCCGCGGACGACGATCTTGGGGCCGGTCAGGGTCGACGACATTGATCTCGCTCGGGGTTGAACTGCGGCAACGGGGCATGCGGTGTCCGGGACACTTAGGCTGCGCATCGTGAGGGACGACGCGCGTGTCCGCGGACGCGGAGAATTCATGATCTGAGTCGGTTAAGCCACCTTGTTCCCGAATTGTTCTGGTATCAAGGTAAAGCTGCGACTATCGTTCCACAGGTGCGCGCGAGTAGCTTTCGCGCGACTCGAATCGCGAAAGGGCCACGGCGGGATGCCGTGCCAAACAGGGGCAATCATCATGGCGGGTAGCGTCAACAAGGTCATTCTGGTCGGCAATGTCGGCAAGGATCCGGAGATCAGATCGTTCCAGAGCGGCGGCCGCGTGGCGAAGTTCTCCATCGCGACCTCGGAGAACTGGAAGGACAAATCCACCGGCGAGCGCAAGGAAAAGACCGAGTGGCACAACATCGTCATCTACAACGACCGGCTCATCGAGGTCGTCGAGCGCTACGTGAAGAAGGGTGCCAAGCTCTACGTCGAGGCCCAGCTGGAGACACGCAAATACACCGATCAAGCCGGCGCCGAGCGCTCCACGACCGAAGTGGTGCTGCGGCAATTCCGCGGCGAGCTGCAGATGCTGGATAGCCGCGGCGGCGGCGGCGGCGGTGGTGCCGCCATGGGCGACGAGTCCGGCGGCTATGGTGAGAGTGGTGGGGGCGGATCTGCGCCGGCGATGGCGCCACGCAATGGCGGGGGAGCGGGGCGGGCCAAGAAGGCCGACATGGACGACGATATCCCGTTCTGAAACTCGGTCACGGCCGCGCGTGCAAGGGCGTCGATTTGCAGCGCCCGCTTACCGTCGGCCAACGCTTCGCGCCACTCCCGGAGACAGCCAAAACACGTTCCATTTCAGGCCTTTGCGCAAATGCAGGTAGCTTGCCGCGCTAGGGGGCGTGGTCTAGGTTGCGCGGTGTCGATTCTGCACTGCACACGCACCGATCCTGAAGGCGTTTCGTGACCGATCCGATTACTCCATCGCTGCCGGGCATTTCCCCAATCACGATCGAAGAGGAGATGAAACGCTCCTACCTCGATTACGCGATGAGCGTGATCGTGGCGCGCGCACTCCCCGATGTCCGCGACGGATTGAAGCCGGTCCATCGCCGGATCCTCTACGCAATGAACGAGGCGGGGTACGACTGGAACCGCCCGTTTCGCAAATCGGCGCGTGTCGTGGGCGACGTGATGGGCAAGTACCACCCGCACGGCGATTCGGCGATCTACGATGCGCTCGTGCGCATGGCGCAGGATTTCTCGATGCGCCTGCCGTTGATCGAAGGGCAGGGGAATTTCGGGTCGATGGACGGTGATCCGCCGGCCGCCATGCGATACACGGAAGCCCGGCTGCACAAATCCGCCGCCGGTCTGCTGGCCGATATCGACAAGGACACGGTCGACTGGCAACCGACCTATGACGATCAGACCGTCGAGCCGATCGTCTTGCCTGCGCAATTCCCCAATCTGCTCGTGAATGGCGCCAACGGCATTGCCGTCGGCATGGCGACGAATATCCCGCCGCATAATCTCGGCGAGATCATCGATGCCTGCACGGCCTATATCGACGACCCCGCCGTCACGGATGAGCGCTTGATGGAGATCGTGCCGGGACCGGATTTCCCGACCGGCGGAATCGTGATGGGGCGGCTGGGTCTGCGCGAAGCCTTCCGCTCCGGGCGCGGCAGCGTGATCGTGCGCGGCCGAATCCTGATCGAGGAGATCCGGAAAGATCGCCAGGCGATCATCATCTCCGAGATTCCCTATCAGGTGAACAAGCTGCGTCTGATCGAGCGGATCGCGGAGTGCGTGCGCGAAAAGCTCATCGAAGGCATCTCGGATCTGCGCGACGAGTCGGATCGTGATGGCGTGCGCGTGGTGATCGAACTCAAGCGCGACGCCGCGAACGAGATCGTGCTCAACCAGCTCTACCGCTACACGCCGCTGCAGACATCCTTCGGCTTCAACATGCTGGCGCTGACCGGCGGCAAGCCCGTGTTGATGGGATTGCGCGAGATCCTGGTCGCGTTTTGCGTCTTCCGCGAGGAAGTGATCACGCGTCGCACGCGGTTCGAACTGCGCAAGGCGCGCGATCGGGCTCACATCGTGATCGGGCTTGCGCTCGCCGTCGTCAATCTCGATCCCGTCATCGCATTGATCCGCAGGGCCGCGGACCCCGCGGTCGCGAAGCTGGAATTGTTGGCACGCGACTGGCCGGTCGGCGATATGGGGCCGTTCATCGAACTGGTGAACGCGGCTGGCCGCGGCATCGTCGACGGTACCTATCGCCTGTCCGAAGAACAGGCCAAGGCGATCCTCGAGCTGCGCTTGCAGCGACTGACAGGTCTCGAACGCGACCGCCTCGTTCAGGAACTCAAGGATCTGACGGCGCAGATCACGGATCTGGTGGACATCCTCGGCTCGCGTCCGCGCGTTCTCGCGATCATGCGCGAGGAGCTGCAGAAGATTAAGGCCGAGTTCGACACGCCGCGGCGCACGACGCTCGAAGACAGCGATGTCGAGACCAATATCGAGGATCTGATCCAGCCCGAGGACATGGCCGTCACGGTCACGCACCAGGCCTACATCAAGCGGGTCCCGGTATCCGCCTATCGCGCGCAACGGCGCGGCGGCAAGGGCCGCTCCGGCATGGCGACACGCGAGGAAGATTTCGTCGCGCGCCTCTTCGTGGCGAACACGCATCAGCCGGTCCTGTTTTTCTCGGCGCGCGGCATGGTCTACCAGCTCAAATGCTATCAGCTGCCGCTCGGGACGCCGCAGGCGCGCGGCCGTCCCATCGTCCAGCTGCTCCCGTCCTTGTCGTCGGGCGAGCAGATCGCGGCCGTGATGCCGCTGCCGCTCGACGTGACGGATTGGGACAAGTTGAACGTCATCTTCGCGACGTCGGCGGGGAACATCAGACGCAATACGCTGGCCGATTTCCTGAACGTGAAGGCGAACGGCAAGATCGCGATGAAGCTGGAGGAGGGCGAACGGCTCATCGGTGTGCTGCCGTGTTCCGAATCCAATGACGTGCTGCTGTCCACGCGGGGCGGCAAATGCATCCGCTTCGCGGTCGATGAGGTTCGCGTCTTCGCGGGCCGGTCATCGACCGGCGTGCGTGGCATCAAGCTGGCGGCGGGCGACGAAGTGATCTCGATGTCGATCCTGCGCCACGCCGAGTTCGACATGGCCGAGCGTGACGCCTATCTGCGCCTGTCCAAGAAGCGTCGCGGCGCCGACGAGCCGGAGTTGATCGATGCGTCGGATGTGAGCGAGGAATCCGCCGAGTCAGCGCAGCCAGAAGCGACGCCCGGAATCGACATCACGCTGAGTGAGGAGCGCTACACGGAGTTCGCGCAAGCCGAGGATTTCATCCTTTCAATCACGGCCAATGGCTTCGGCAAACGCAGCTCGGCCTACGAGTATCGCGTCACCGGGCGCGGCGGGCAGGGGATCGCGAACATCGAGACCTCGGAGCGCAATGGTCCCGTCCTCGCATCCTTCCCGGTCGGTCATGGCGACCAGATCATGCTGGTGACCGATGGTGGGCAGCTGCTGCGCATTCCCGTGGATGACATTCGCATCGCCGGGCGTAAGACGCAGGGCGTCGTGCTGTTCCGGGTGGCCGAAGGCGAGAAGGTCGTGTCGGTCACGCGGCTCGGCGAGGAGTCCGACGATAACGGGGGCGGCGCCGAGAAGCCGGTCTCCTGACCGCGAGAGGAACGCGCGACAATGGAACGGATCGCGATCTACCCCGGTACTTTTGATCCGGTGACGAATGGACATCTCGACATCATCGCCCGCGGCGCGTTGCTCGTCGATCGCCTGATCGTCGGCGTTGCCGTCAACGCAGGGAAAGGCCCGCTATTCGGGCTTGCTGAACGCGTCGCCTTGCTCGTCGAGGAGGTCCGGCACTTTCCAGCGAATGTGGGGGGCAAGATCGAGGTGCGTCCTTTCGAGACCCTGCTGATGCATTTTGCGGAGCAATGCGAGGCCAACGTGATCTTGCGTGGACTGCGCGCGGTCTCGGATTTCGAGTACGAGTTCCAGATGGCGGGCATGAATCATCGGCTCAATCCGCGCGTCGAGACGGTCTTCCTGATGGCCTCGGAGACGCATCAGTTCATCTCCTCGCGCTTCGTGAAGGAGATCGCCCGGCTCGGCGGCGACGTGACCAGCTTCGTCAGCGCCCGCGTCGTCGACCGCATGCGCGCGCAGCTCGCCACGTCAGGCGCGCCGGTCGGCGGCGAGGGGCCGCCGCCGACCCTGCCGCAACTCGCGCCACGCACACCGCTCTGAGGGCGCTGTCGCCGCGCGCTCCCCAAACCCTGCAACAATCGATCGGTAACCGGGGCGTGGTCGGCGTTGACCGCGCCATGCGCCCGCCCTAGGTTCCGCCGCGTCGCCGAGGGCGTACGGCGAGCCTGTAGCTCAATTGGTAGAGCATCGAACTTTTAATTCGGTGGTTCCGGGTTCGAGTCCCGGCGGGCTCACCACGCATGCCTTGCGCCCCGCTTGCCTTGCGCCCCGCGAAGCTAGGGTCGCGCCGGTCGAACGGTGACGATGACCACGCCGCCCAGGATCAGGATCGCCCCGAGCAGTTCGAGCGACGAGAACTGCTCGCCGAGTCCGAGAGTGCCGAACGCCATGGCTGTTACCGGACCGACCGCGCCGATCAACGCGACCTGATTGGCGCCTGCACGTCGCAGCGCCTCGCTGATGGCGAAGACCGGAACCACGGTGCTCACGACAGCGATGATCCCGGCATAGCCCCAGACCGGGAGCGGCAGGTCGAGCGACGACAGCGGATTGCGCAGCAGGAAATGTGCCGCACAGGCGGTGAAGGCCACGATGTTCGCATTCGCCGAGAACCGCATGACGCCGACGCGCCCGATCACCTGGCTCCCGCAGACGAGATAGACGGCGTAACAGGCTGCGCCCGCGAAGATCAGCATCGCGCCATGCAGCAATTGCTGCCCGCCGACATCGCCGCCCGGCAGCAACACCATCAGCAACCCCGCATAGCTGATCGTGAGCGCGGCGATCTCGCGCGCTCGGATCGGTTTGCCGAGGAAGGCGGCGGAGAGCAGCACGACGATCGTCGGATACAGGAACAGGATCAGGCGCCCGAGCCCGGCATTGACATATTGCAGCCCGGCCATGTCGAGCCAGCTTGCGATGTAATGCCCGAGCAGCCCGAGCCCGACGACCCACAGCCGGTCACGACCACTCAGCGCGGGCGCGCGACGGGTCCACCATACCCAGGCGGCGACGAGCAGGAACACCGGCAGGGCGAGACCGAGCCGCAAGGTGAGCAGCGTCGTCGGGTCGACGCCATAGGCATAGACGAGCTTCACGAAGATCGGCCGCACCGAGAAACAGAGAACTCCGATGACGGCGAGCAGGGTGCCGATGGCATGCGACGACAAGAGCAGGGCCTGAGCGTTTCGGGTGCGGCGTTCAATCCAGGCGCGCGACGCTGCCGGCCAGATCCGGACGCGGCGCGGGGTGCCTGTGGAGCACCAGCGGATCATGGCCCGGGATGATCAGCTCCTCGCGATCGGCGAGCTGGCGCAAACGCCGAAATCCGGCATAGACCCCGCGCAGATCGCAGAAATACGGGAACGGACGATTGGCGGTGAGGTTCTCGTAGAAATGCGTCGCGTCCGACGCGAGCACCATCCAGCCGCGACGCGTATGGACGCGGACCACCATCATGCCGGCGGTGTGGCCGCCGACCCGATGCAGACTCAAGCCCGGTGCGATCAGCGCATCGCCGTCGTGGAAGACGAGGCGGCGCGCGAAGAGTTTCTCGATCAGGCCGGTGATGTCGCCCGGCTCGAACCCGACGCCGAGCTCGGCGTCGCACATACAAGGTCCCGCCGCATAGGAGAGCTCGCGATCCTGGATGTGAAAGCGCGCATTCGGAAACAGATCCTGTCCCCCGGCGTGATCCCAATGGACATGCGACAGGATCACATCGGTGATCGTCCGCGCATCGATGTCGATGCGTGCGAGCCCTTCCGCCGGCGTTTGCAGCATCGTGCGTTGGCGCTTTGTGGCCGCGGGCTGAACGAAGCCGGTATCGACGACCCAGGTCTGAAGCGGTCCCTTGATCGCCCAGACGAAATAGTCGATCGGCATCGGCTCGTCCGGTCGGTCGTCCGGCCCGTAGAGATTCTCGGCGCGGCGGCGCGCGTGCGAGGCGTATTTGATCGCATAGATCTCGTGCACGGGATCGCTCATGGCCGCAGCTCCAAGCCGCCATCGACCGTGATGCTGGTGCCGGTGATGTAGTTCGCCGCTTCACTGGCGAGGAACAGGGCCGCCGCGGCGACGTCGTCAGGGTGGCCAATGCGGCGCATCGGGATCAGATCCATCTTCTGACGACGATAGCCGGGATCGGCAAGCGCCGCGCGATTGAAATCGGTTTCGATCGTGCCCGGGGCGATCAGGTTCACCGTCACGCCTGTCGGGGCGAGCTCCAGCGCGAGCGATCTGCCGAGCTGCATGACGCCCGCCTTCGCCGATGCGTAGGCGACGAGACCGTTCCCCGGGGTCCATTGGTTGACCGACGAGATCAGGATGATCCGCCCCCAACCGCGCGCGACCATGCTCCGCGCGGCCTCCTGGGCCGTCGCAAAATAGGCCTGCAGATTGATGGCGTGCAGCCGCGCCCAGTCGTCATCGTCGGTTTCCAATGCCGGTTTGCGCAACAGGATCGCGGCCGCGCAGATCACGATGTCGATGTCGCCAAGCGCCGCCTGTGCGTCGCGCACGACACGACGCGCCGCCGCGGGTTCGCGAAAATCTCCCTGCAACACCACGGTGCGCACGCCGTGCGCCGCGATCTCGCGTGCGGTCGCTTCGACCTGGTCGTGCTGATCGAGATGATGCAGCGCGACCGACGCGCCGGCGGCGCCGAGCGCGCGCGCGCAGGCACGGCCGATGCCGTCGGTGCCGGTGCCCGTGACGAGCGCACGCCGGCCATTCAACGTTCCATGCATGGGCCAAGATCCGGTTCGAGGTTTCGCCATGGCCAGCCCGCCGATGTCTCCACGGCGTGCGCCAAGGTCAGCAACCTGGAATCATCGCCGTAGCGCGCCACGAACTGTACGCCGAGGGGCAAGCCGTTGCTGCCGAGACCACAGGGAAGCGAGATGGCGGGCGCACCGACAAGGCTGAAGGGACGGGTATAGGGCGCGGTATCGGGCCGCGTGACGGCGTCGTCGGGCGCAAGAGGACCAGCCTCGCCGGGCATCGTCGGCAGACACAGCATATCGATATCGTCGAAGGCCGCGGCCAGTTCGCGCGTCAGATCGATACGCAGCCGACGCGCCAGGAGAACATCGCGTTCGTCCAGCAGCGCGCCCATCGCCAGGCTGCGCCGCGCGATCGCGCCGATCTTGCCGGCATCGCTCGCCAGCGCGGCGCGCCAATGCGCGAACGCCTCGCTGCGCGCAACCAGGAAATAACCGGCGTTGAAGCGCGCGGCCGATGCCAACGTGACATCCCTCACGATTGCACCGGCCGTGCGCAGATGATCGAGGATCTCGGCGAGGCGCATGGCCATGGCTGTGGTCGGCGGAGCGAGTTCGAGGAGTGCGCGTGGAACGCCGATGCGCAGACCGCGCAACGTTGCGCCGCGCATGTCGATATGCGCGTCGGCGAGCACGGCGTGAACCGCGGCGGCATCTGCGACGTTCTGCGCCAGCGGGCCGGCGACGTCCAAGCTCGATGCGAAGGGGATGGCGCCCGTCATCGGCACGATGCCGAAGCTCGGCTTGAACCCGACCACGCCACAAGCGGCCGCCGGCAGCCGGATCGATCCGCCGGTATCGCCCCCGATCGCCACGGGCACGAGCCCGGCCGCCACCGCGACGCCGGGACCGCTCGATGAACCTCCGGGATCACGGCTTGGGTCCCAGGGATTACGGGCAGGCGGGAAGGGCGGCTCGTCGGAGGGGCCGCCAACCGAGAGTTCCCAGCAATGCAGCTTGCCTAAGATGATCGCGCCGGCGCGGCGCAGGCGTGAGACGAGCGCGCAATCATCCTGCGCTGGCGGCGCATCGACGAACAGCCGCGAATTCGCGGTCGTGCGCAAGCCGGCGACGTCGAACACATCCTTCATTGCGATCGGCACGCCATGCAGCGCGCCCAGCCGATTACCCGCTCGCACGGCCTGTGCCGCCTGCTCGGCGGCCCGCAGCGCGCCCGCGCGATCGAGCGCGATGAAGGCGCAGAGCCTCGGGTCGATCCGATCGATGCGCGCGAGTACGGTCTCGACGAGTTCGCGCGGATCGAGGCGGCGTGCGGCAATCGCTTCCGCCGCCGCAACCAGAGTCACAGGCTGCGCCTCACCCGCACCCATGCGGCGCGCGGTTGCCACATCTGATCTGTCGTCGCCACCGCCGCACCGACGCCCGCACGGACGCTGGCGCAGGCCGCGTCGAGCGCGGGCAGTGTCGAAGCCAGGAATGTCACATCCGCCTGACTCAAGCCGATGCCGGCCGCGTCAAGCCGCGCAGCCACACGCTCGATCGTCGTCGGCGCGCTCATCTCACCGACTTGATCTCGACGGCGAGAGTCTCCTCGTCGGCGCGCGTCGCATAGCCGACCTTGTCCGCTCGTCCGGCCGAGAGCACCTGGAATGTCAGCGCCGGGATCACGTAGTGGCGTTGCATCGCCAGCTCCATCGCCGTCTCGAGCAGCGCCTTGCGCTTGGCGTCGTCGAGCACGGGGCGCGCGGCCTGAATGATCTTGTCGATCTCCGGGTCGCTGATGCCGTTGGTGTTGATCGCGCCGAGACCGAGTTCCTTGGCCGGCGTGTGGATCTGCGCGCCGAGGAAGTACGAGCTCTCGCCTGTGAGGCTGCCCCAGCCCGCCATGTGCAGCCCGAACTCGAGTTTCGCTCGCCGCGGGAAGAACACCGTGCTCGGCAGGGCGGTGAGCTGCGTCTTGATATTGATGCGGGTGAGAAACTGAGCCACGGCCTCGCAGATCTTCGCGTCGTTGGCGAAGCGATCATTCGGACAGAACAGTTCGACCTGAAAGCCCTGCGGATATCCGGCCTCGGCGAGCAGCGCGCGCGCCTTCTCGGCGTCGAAGGCGGCGGCAGGGATCTTCACGCTGTTGCCGAAGAAGCCCGCGGGGATCGCCTGGTTCGCGACCGCGGCATTGCCTTCCATCGTGCGCTCGACGATCGCCGCGCGATTGATGGCGAGCGACAGCGCCTGGCGCACGCGCAGATCCTTGAATGGATTCTTCGGCAACGCGTTGCCGGCATTGTCCTTGACGCCCGCCGGCGCATCGCTCGCGACGTCGGGGAAGAGCATGTAGACATAGGCCGAGTTGCCCGCGAAGACCTTGATCTTGGGATCCTGCTTGAGGCGCTCGAGATCGGCGATCGGCACGCGGTTGATGAAGTCGATGTCGCCGGCGAGCAGCGCCGCGACCCGTGCGGAGTCGCGCGGCACCGGCGCGAAGCGGACGTCCTCCCAGGCCGGCTTGCCGCCCCAATACGCGTCATTGCGCTTCAGGACCATGGGGCTGCCGGGCTGCCACGATGCGATGCGATAGGGCCCGGTGCCGATCGCGGCCTTGCCGCTGTTGAAATCGGCATTCGACCGCACGCCGTTCTTCGCGGAGATGATGAAGATGTTCGAGAGATTGGTCGGCAGCAGCGGTGCCGGGCCGTTGGTGATGAACCGCACCGTGAGTGGATCGACGACCACCACCTCCTTGATCTGGCCGATATAGACCGCATAGGAGTTCGGATTGCCCGGGATCGCGGTGACGCGCGCGATCGTGAACTTGACGTCCTCGGCGGTGAAATCCGCGCCGTCATGGAACTTGACGCCGGGACGCAGCTTGTACTCCCAGGTCGTGTCGTCGACGACGCGCCAGGACAGCGCGAGGCCGGGGGTCAGCTGCAGGTTCTGATCGCGCGCCGACAGGCTGTCGTAGATGTTGCGCATCGCCGAGGTGTTGATGCCCACGAGGTTCCATTGCGGATCGAGCGTATTGGGTTCGCCCTGGATCCCGACATTGAGCGTCTGCGCCGCTGCGCCAACGGCGAGCGCCGTGAACATCGTGGCGCAGAGCAGACGGATCGATGCGACGCGCATGACTTTCCCCTGACGGATATGGTTTCGTGCGGCCAGCTATAGCGGTCAAGCTGTTCGCGGACAATCGCCAGGACACGAGATGATGACAGACACGACAAGAAGGCTGCGCCTGCACATCCAGAATCCGGTCGATGAGAAGGTATTTCTGATCACCGAGGAGATTTGGCGGGCGGCCGCGAACCGCCATCCCGAGTTGGCGAAGCGCTTGGAGGTTTCGAACGGACGGACCGAGGCGGAGTTCCACACCGCGATCGGCAGCGCGGAGATCCTGATCAGCTGGACCGGCGTGGTGCGTGCGCTGTTTCCAACCAACGCGCCCAAGTTGAAGATCATCTTCTGCACATCGGCCGGCCTCGATCGGCTGGCCG
>JANNTF010000621.1:0-1818 GCA_031403455.1 Alphaproteobacteria bacterium
GGCACCATGAACGACATCGCGACCCAATCCGCGATCGGCAGCAGCGAGACGCCGTAGAAGGACGAGACGATCGAGCCGGCGCCGACGAAGCCGCGCAGCACATAGGCCGCCGGCGTCGTCGTGCGCAACCCGCGCAAGCCACTATCGGCGAGCAGGATCGGAAGGCAGAGACCGAGCGCGCAGACCGAGCGGAAGAACGCGATCTGCATCGGCGCAAACGCGGTGCTCAGATACTTCACCAGCGAGATCATGCCGGTGAAGAGGGCGATCGCGGTGACGGCCAGCGCGATACCACGGCGGACATTGGCGATTCGTTGCGCTTCCGCCGTCACCCGAAATTCCTCATTGCAAGGCGCCGAGCACGCGCTCGATCAAACCCTCGACATGAATCTTGTCGATCCAGCGGGCGACGAGGACGATGTCGTGATCGGGAATGATCACGATCACATGCGTGCCGGCGCCCATCGCGAAATAGCTCGTCGCGGGCGCCGATCCGAATTGCGCGTGACCGGTATTGAGCCACCACATGAAACCGTAACCGGGATTGCGCGCACAGGGCGTCGTCATGGCGCGGACCCAGCCTTCGGGCAGCAGGCGCTGACCGTTCCACACGCCATCGCGCGCCACCATCAGGCCGATTCGCGCATGGTCGAGGGTCGACACGAAGATGCCGCCGCCCCAATGGCTGCCACCGGGAACCGAGACGAGGTCGCGGCCGTCGACAGCGATGGCCGCGTTGCGATACCCCTCCCAGCGCCAGCTCGTCGTGGCGCCGATCGGCGTCATGATCGATTGCCGGAGGATGTCGGGCAATGCGGCGCCGAACACCCGCAGCAGCGACAGGCTGAAGCGGTTGACGCGCACATCGTTGTATTCCCAATGCGTGCCCGGGGGCCGCATGGCGCGACGCTCGCCCTTGGGTCCTTCGCCGCCGCTGAGCCCGACGCTGCGATTGTGATCGACGCTGTCGGGGCGATCGAACAGCGTGCCTTCCCATTCGCTGGTCTGCTGCAGCAGATGGCGCCAGGTGATCGCGCGGTTCTGCTGCGAGTCGAACCCGCCGTCGTCGACCCGCGTGCGCACCGGATCATCGAGATCGGAGATCAGGCCGCGCCCGACCGCGATTCCGGCCAGGATCGCGAGATAGCTCTTGGCGACACTGAACGTGATCTGCGGACGTTCGACATCGCCCCAGGACGCGGCGATCCGGCCGCCGCGCAGCACGACACCGCTTGGCCCGTCACGCCGCTCGACCGGGCCGAGCGGCAGGCTGATCGGCGGCGTCTCGCCGATCGACACCGCGTACCAGAGTTCGCCCGTGGACGTGAGCAGATCGCGCGGCCATGGCGTTTCGTGCGCTTGGGCGAATCCGACAGCCATGCCGAGACGCGTCGCATCGAATCCGGCTTCGGCCGGCGCGCTGCGCGCCCACGCACCGCCGGGTGGAAAATAGGGAGCGCTCATCGCTGTGAAGACAACGCGAGGGTCAATGCAGCAGGCTCTTGGGCAACATCGCATGAATGCCCTTGTTGCCGTCGACGAGCTGCGTGACGCGGAGATCGACCGCCAGGCTGCACAGCGAATACGCGTCGGCGGGGTGCATGTTCCGGATTTCCTGTAGCAGCTTGATCATCTCGCGCAGCGCCTGCTTGGCCGCCTGATCGAGATCCTCGTTGAGTCCGAGCGTGATCCAATGCGTCGGCGTCTCGGCGCGCGGAAATTTCAGGCTGAGATCCTTGCGCAGGACGAACTCGAACGTGCCGGCCAGGCAGATCTCCAGGGCCATCAGGCAGACTTCACCGTCGCCCTGCACGCCAT
>JANNTF010000622.1:0-8807 GCA_031403455.1 Alphaproteobacteria bacterium
AGATCGCTCTGGCCGAGCTGCGAGCGGGAGTAGATGGCGATCGTGCTGCCCTGTCCGGGTTGCTCGACATAACGCACGACGATCGTGTCGGGAAAGCCGAGCAGCGCGCTGCGTTGGATGTACCGCTCGACGCGGGCCGCATCATCGGCAGCGACCAGCGTGACGTTTGACTCGGACGCGAGCATTTTCGCCATCGCCGCTCGCAGACCTTGGGCGTTCACCGAATAACGTGGCGACAGCACATCGCTCTTGGCCTTGCAGAGGCCGGCCGGACAGGCGAGCGCGTCGTTGGGCGTGTCGCGGCGCTCGAGTTCCTCGAACACGACGGAGCCGAGATCCGCCGGGCCGAACACGCTCCAGAACCTTGCCGGTCCGGCGACGACGAATACAGCCACGACGACGATCGCCAGAACGAGGATCGCCGCGAACACAGTTCCGATCAGTTTCACTTGGCTTCCTCATGGGAGTGCAGCGACGTGGCGGGCTGGACGAGATTGGCCATCAGGCGCAACGCGCCGGGCACGAGGTGCTCGAGCTGGTGATGCAGCGCGAGGCTGACATGCGTATGCCGGCCGCTTCCAAAGCGGCCGCTGAGCAGCGCGCCGGTGAGCGGTCGCTCGCCGGGATCGTTCATCGCGAGCAGCGGTAGATAGGACTCGTCCCAGCGCGCCGCGAAATAGAGGCCGCGCTCCTTGTGCCAGTCCGCCCAATCGGATGTCCCGATGCGATTGGGCGTGCTGAGCAGCGGATGATCCGGCAGGCGCATCGCGACGGGGGCCGCTGAATCGCAGACGCGCCAGCGCAGCGACGGTGAGCCGATGGCGAGCGGGGCGAGCGCGCTCGTCCGCTCGTCCCAATTGTCGATCGGCCGGTGATAGAGCGTCACGAGATGACCGCCCTCCCGGACCCAGGCGTGAAGGCGCGGCAGCGCGGCGGCGAGATCGGGCCGTGTGCGCAATGCGAAGATGCCGATCACCAACGTCGTGAAGCGCGCGAATTCGGCGGCCGCGAACGCCGGCGCATCGAGCGTCGTGACGTCGAGACCCAGACGGGCGAGCCACACATCCACGCGATCGCCGCCGCCCCCGACATAGGCGATGCGCGCGCCGAGCGGCAGCGCGGCATCGAGCACGCGCACACGCAGGATCGTCGGCGAGGCAACGACGATCGTTCCGACATGCGGATAGGTCGAGCGGTGGAGCTGCATCGCGGCGCCGCCGTCGATGCGCAAGGCGAGTTCATGCAGCGCCGGCGCCGTGGTGTCGGGCGCCTCGATATCGAACCGGACGCGCTGCTCCATGCGCGGCGCGAGTGCGAGGCGCATGGGCATGCCGGTCACCGGCCACCCCGGAGGTGCGTCCAGGGTGACGGTCACGCGCGCGCTGGTCCCCGACTCGATCATGATCTCGAGCTTGGAATGCCCGCGCCGACCCAGGCGATTGACGATCACGGCGTCGGGCTCGAACCGCACCGAGGTCGCGAGATCGGGACCGGGGATCGTGGTCGTTGACGGCGCATCGCCGCGCAACGCCGCCAGCACGCGCGCAATGTCCGCGCGCTTGCGCTCCAGGCGGTGACCCGATGCGGCACGCTGCGACGGATCCAGCGTCGCAAGCGCACGGAGGAGCTGCGCCTCCGCATGTACCGCGGCAGTCTTGATTGCGCGCGGATCGGGCCAGGCGGCCAGCACGCGCTCGATCGCCGCTTGCGCCACGGGATCATCGAGCCGCCGCGGCAGGCCGTCGAAGATCGTCGTCTCGCTGACCCCGCGATCGAGGCGATGCAGCGGATAGAGGGCCGGCCCCGCCTCGACCCAATGCCCCATGCCCTGGCTCGCATGCGCCGCGCGCGCGCATTCGCCGAGCTGCGCGTAGCTGAGCGCGCTGGTCGGATCGAGTCCGGTCGCGTCATAGACGACGCTCGCATTGGGCGGCGGCGCGGCATCGTCATAGGTGTCGCCGCCGCCCGACCAGGCCGGGAGATAGAGCTTGGCGACCTGCCATGGCGCGCCGTCGAATTCGGGAGGCGTCGCGGTCGGGTCGGCGGCGCGGTGCACCGCCTCGATCGTCGCCTGCGTGATCGCGCGGTGATGGCCGTGCTGGCCGGACACGTCGAGGAATGTCGGCCAGACGATATCCGGCTTCTCCGCGCGGATGATCGCAACCAGCCGCGCGACGATTCGTGCGCGGCCCCAAAGCGCGAAACTCGCCTCGGCAGTCTTGGCGAATCCGAAATCGACGAGGGAGTCGTCCCTGGGCTCGCTGAGCCAGCGCAGGCCGATCCCGAGCCGACGAGCGGCCTCCTCCATCTCGCGCGTGCGCAGCGCGCCGAGCGCCGCGCCGGTTTCGCGGCCGATCGCATTCTGGCCACCCTCGCCGCGAGTCGCGCAGGCATAGGTGACGCGCACGCCATCGCGACGGACGAGCGCGGCCAGCATCGTGCTCATCTCGTCGTCGGGATGCGCACCCGTGACGAGGACGCCGACGACGCCGCGCAACGGCGCGAGTGCCGCGGCGAGACGCAAGGCCGGCGTCTCCAGCCGGGCGATCGCGGCATCGAGACGGTCACGAGCGGACGACAACGTGCATGCTCCTGGGTGGGGGCGACGGCTATGCTGGGGAGCTTTGCGGACAGGCAAGGACGGCGGAGAGCGGATTGGATATCTCACGGGCCACGATCGGCCGGCTAGAAATTCTCGGCGTCGCGGATTCGCGCCCCGTACCCGTCGATCCGACGCGCTCCTATCCCGAGGTGCCGCGCGCGGCCTGGGACCCACATCGACGCTGGCTGACTTCCGATGGTCTGTTCCAGCCCGATCTCGGCTGCTTCGTCGTGCGCGGCGCCGAGGGCACGGTGTTGATCGATGCGGGGATCGGGCCGGGGCCGGTATCGTATCTCGGCGGCGCGCGGGGCTGTCTGGGCCAGCGCCTCGATGCGTTCGGCGTGCGCATGCGCGACGTGATCGCCGTGATCTTCACCCATCTTCATTTCGATCATGTCGGGTGGGCGAGCCTGCCCGACGCGGCGGGCGTGATGCATCCGGCGTTTCCGCGCGCGCGCTATTTCGTCGGCCGCACCGAGTGGGATTTCTGGTGCGCGAATCCCGACAGCGTGATGGCGCATCATCGCGACGCCTTCGCGGCGGTGATTCGTCCGGTCGAGGCGGCCGGGCTTCTGCATGTCGTCGATGACGATGCGTCGCCGATCGATGGCTTCGCCTATCGCAGCCTGCCGGGCAACACGCCCGGCCATCAGGGCGTCGTCGCGGTTTCGGGCGGCGAGCGCTGCCTGTTCGCGGCGGATCTCTGCCATTCCCCGGCGCAGATCGGCGAGCCGCTCTGGAGCCATCGCTCGGATGTCGATCCGGAAGCCGGGCGCGCGACACGTCTGCAGGTCTTCAAGGAGGTGGCCGACACCAGCACGCTGCTGGCGTTCGGTCATTTCCCGCGCGGGGCCGATCTCGGTCGCATCGCGCGCGCCGGTGCCGGCTGGCGCTGGGATTTCGCCAGCACGAGCAATTGACAGGCGCCGGCTCAGGACAGAACGTGGCCGCTCATTTCCCGGAGGATGTGCCGTGAGAATTCTGATCGCTCTGCTCGCGACCGCTTGGCTTGCATGCGCCTCGATCCTCGGCGCGCAGGCGCAGGCGATCGAGATCGAGTACTGGCAGTATTTCTTCAAGGAGCGCGTCCAGGCGGTCGATGCGCTGATCAAGACCTTCGAGGCGGCGAATCCGGGCATCAAGGTCAAGCACACGCATTTTCCCTATGCGCAATACCAGACCAAGGTCGCCGCAGCCGTGCCGGCGGGCGAGGGGCCGGACGTGGTGCAGCTCTATTACGGCTGGCTGGAGGAATACCGGAAGGCCAGCCTGATCGTGCCGCTGCCCAAGGACCAGTTCGATCCCGCGACGATCGAGCGCGAGTTCTTTCCGATCGTGACCGCGATGAAGGCGGACGGCGTCTATTGGGGGCTGCCGACCGCGGTGCGCTCGCTGGCGCTGTTCTACAATCGCAAGCTCATGACCGAGGCCGGCCTCGACCCGGCAAAGCCGCCGACGACGCTCGACGAATTGATCGCGCAGGGCGCCAAGATCGCCAAGCGCGACGGCGGCGGCAATCTGCTGACCGCCGGCATGACGATCGGGCCGGTGTCGCAGGATCATCATTGGTGGCGCGAGGTGCTCGTGCGCCAGTTCGGCGGGACGCCATTCAACGACGACAGCCGCAAGGTCACCTACGACCAGAAAGGCGGCGCCGCCGCGCTGCAGTTCTATCACGACATCAGCGGCAAGCACCGGCTGACGAGCTTCGGATTCATGGACGAGTCGCAGGCCGCGTTTCGCGCCGGGCGCGCCGGATTCCACATCGACGGATCGTTTCGCATCGGCACTTTCCAGGGCGTGCGCACGCTCGACTGGGGCGTCGCGGAGCTGCCGGCGCATAACGGCGTGAAATCGAACTTCGCCTCCTACTGGGTCAACGGCGTCTCGACCAAGGCGCAAGGCGCGAAGCGCGAGGCGGCGCTGAAGTTTCTCAAGCATCTCGTCAGCGACGACGCGATGCAGCTCTGGCTCAAGACCGTCGGCGAATTGCCGGCCAAGCCGAGCGTCGCGCTGACCGACGCCAACCGCAACGACCCGGTCTATGGGCCCTTCATCCTCGGGCTCGCCTACTCGCGCACGACCGAGTTCGTGAACGAGGCGAAGCAGCGGCAGATCTTCCTGGACATGATGGATCGCGTCGACATCAAGAAGATGAGCGTCGAGGAAGCGATCAAGATTGCGGCGCTGGAAGAGCAGGCCGTACTCGACGAGCATTTCAAGAAATAGACGCGCCTGGAGCCTGGCGCCGGAACGCGCGTGCACGGCTGGTATCACGCCCGGACGGTGGGCCAGAAGCAGGCGCTGTGGGCGTGGGTGTTCCTCGCCCTGCCGCTGTTGTTCTTCGCGGCGATCCGCCTCTTTCCGACCGGCTACACCAGCTACGTGTCGCTCACGGAATGGAACCTGCTGCGCCCGAAGAAATACATCGGCGTGGACAATTACATCCGGCTCTGGACCGACCCGGTGTTCTGGCAGGTCTTCGCGAACACCTTCAAATATCTGCTGATCGGCACGCCCACGAGCCTCGTGCTGTCCTTCGCGATCGCCTATTACCTCGATCAGGTGCGTTTCCTGCAGGGCTTCATCCGCGCGCTCTACTTCATTCCGTTCCTGACCACGGCTGCGGCGATGGCGTGGGTGTGGCGCTGGTTCTACCAACCCGTGCCGATCGGCATCTTCAACCTCATCCTCGTCGATCTCGGGATCGATCAGCAGCCGTTCCTGCGCTCGACGAGCCAGGCGCTCGGCGCGATCCTGGCGCCGGCGATCTGGGCCGGGCTCGGATTTCAGATCGTCGTCTTTCTCGCGGGGCTGCGCGCGATTCCCGACACCTATTACGAGGCGGCGCGCATCGACGGCGTCGGCCGCTTGACCATCCTGTGGGAGATCACCCTGCCGCTGCTGCGCCCGACGACCATGTTCCTCGTCGTCGTCAGCTCGATCGGCTTCCTGCGCATCTTCGACAAGGTCTACAACATGACGGTCGATGGGAAGGGCGGACCGCTGAACGCCACGCGGCCGCTGGTGCTGAACATCTACGAACTCGCCTTCACCGACCACAAGATGGGCTACGCGGCGGCGCAGACCATGGTGCTGTTCGCCGTCCTGCTGATGGTCACGCTGGTGCAGCTGCGCGTGATGAGGGCCAAGTGACGATCGCGTTCCTGCGCTACGACCCGGCGCGCGATCCGCGCCGCATCGCGATCTGGACCCTCGTGGCGCTGGGTGGAATCGTGATGATCATGCCCTTCGCCTTCATGATCTCGACTTCGCTGAAGGGCAGCGACGACGTCTACGATCTGCGTCTGATTCCGACGGCGCCGACGCTGGAGAACTATGCCTATCTCCTGCGCGAGACCCGGTTCCTGCGCTGGTTCGCCAACTCCTTCATCGTCGCCTCGGTGTCCACCGCTTCGGTGCTGTTCTTCGACAGCCTCGCCGGCTACGTGCTGTGCAAGTACCGCTTCCGCGGCCGCCAGTTCGTCTTCATCCTCATCCTGTCGACCCTGATGATCCCGACGGAGATGCTGGTGATTCCCTGGTACGTGATGAGCAAGACCATGGGATGGCTCAACACGTTCTGGGGCATCATGTTCCCTGGTCTCGTCACCGGCTTCGGCGTGTTCCTGATGAAGCAGTTCTTCGAGACCGTTCCCGACGCGCTGATCGACGCCGCGCGGATCGATGGGCTGGGCGAGTTCCGCATCTTCTGGGAAGTCGCGCTGCCGCTGGTCACGCCCGCCCTCTCGGCGCTGGCGATCTTCACGTTCCTCGGCAGCTGGACGGCGTTCCTGTGGCCGCTGATCGTGACGAACAGCGCCGAGAACTACACCGTGCCGGTCGGCCTCGCCTCGTTCGCCGGCGAGTTCGCCACGGAATGGCACATGATCATGACCGGCGCCGCGGTCGCGACGATCCCGACCCTGGTGGTCTTCATCCTGCTGCAGAAATTCATCATCCGCGGCGTGATCCTCTCCGGCGTGAAGGGCTGACGGCATCGTGACGATCGACGACAGAAGCGTGTTCCCCGCGCCCGTCTACAAGCGCACCGTGCTTGCGCCGCTCTTCGACGGCGCGAAGCGGAATTATCTCGAATCCTTCCGCCGCATCGATCGCGCGCATTGCGTGATGCTCGCCGAGACCGGGATCTTGACTCGCGATGTCGCCAGGCCGATCGCACGCGCCCTGGCGGCGATCGAGCGTGAACTCGATGTCGAGGCGCTGGTCTATGACGGCTCGGTCGAGGATTTCTTTTTCCTCATCGATGCCGAGTTGCGTCGCCGCCTCGGGCCGGACGTCGCGGGCCGCCTGCATACCGGTCGCAGCCGCAACGACATGGATCACACGAATTTCCGCATCGTGCTGAAGGCGCGGCTCGACGCGTTGCTCGAGAAATCCTCGGCTCTCGTCGACTCCCTCATCGCGACGGCGCGGCGCGATCGCGACACGCTGATCGTCGCCTATACGCATGGCCAGCCCGCGCAGCCCTCGACCTTCGGGCACTATCTCGGTGCTGCGATCGAAGTGCTGTTGCGCGATCAGGATCGTCTCGCCGCCGCACGCAGCGTCGTCGATGCCTGCCCGATGGGCGCCGCGGCGATCACCACTTCGGGGTTTCCGCTCGATCGCCATCGCATGGCCGAGCTGCTCGGCTTCGCCGCGCCGCTCGAGAATTCCTACGGCTGCATCGCCAGCGTCGACTACGTGACGGCGCCCTATGCCGCCATCAAGCTTCTCGCGCTGCATCTCGGGCGCGTGATCCAGGACATGCAGTTCTGGTCGTCCTTCGAAGTCGGCCAGCTCTACGTGCCCAACGAATTCGTGCAGATCAGTTCGATCATGCCGCAGAAGCGCAACCCGGTGCCGATCGAGCATCTGCGCCTGCTCGCCTCGCTCGCCGCCGGCCGCGCCGAGACGATGATCTCGACGATGCACAACACGCCGTTCACGGACATGAACGACAGCGAAGGCGAGGTGCAGGGCGCCGGCTATTCGGCGTTCGATCTGGCGGCGCGGATGCTCGATCTCTTCGCTGGCCTGATCGTGGGCGTGCGCATCGACACGACACGGGTTCGGCGCAATATCGATGCGAGCTGCATCACCATCACCGAACTCGCGGACACGCTGGTGCGCGAGGAGGGCCTGTCATTCCGCCAGGCCCATGAGATCGCGGCGCATGTCGGGCGCAGCGTCACGGCGCGGGAGGCGAGCCTCAGCGCCGCCGGCTTCCCGCCCTTCGTGGCGGCATTCCGCGCCGCCGTCGGCAGGGACGCCGCGCTCGATCAAGACGCCTTTGCAATCGCGGTCTCGCCCGAGCGGTTCGTGACGCTGCGCGCGCGTTTCGGCGGTCCCGCGCCAGCGGCGCTGGATGCGGCGTTCGAGCGGTATGCGCAGCATCTCGCCCTGCATCGCGCGACCGCCACGACGCTGGCGGCGCGTGAGCGGCTCGCGGCCGGCAAGCTCGCCGAGAGTTTCTCGGCGCTGCTCGGGGACTGATCGATGGCCGCGGTCTCGCTCCAAGGCATCGTCAAACGCTTCGACCGGCTCACCGTCGTGCATGGGATCGACCTCGCGATCGCCGATGGCGAGTTCGTGGTGCTCGTGGGCCCGTCGGGGTGCGGCAAGTCGACGACGCTGCGGATGATCGCCGGCCTCGAGGACGTCAGCGCCGGCGAGATCCGCATCGGTGATCGCGTCGTCAACCGGCTGGAGCCCAAGGATCGCAACATCGCGATGGTGTTCCAGAACTACGCGATCTATCCGCACATGACCGTGCACAAGAACATCGCCTTCGGCTTGCGCATGGCGCGCCTCGCGCAACCCGAGGAGGATCGGCGCGTACGCGACGCGGCGGCGATCCTCGGCCTCACCGAGCTGCTCGACCGCCGGCCCGCGCAGCTCTCCGGCGGCCAGCGCCAGCGTGTCGCGATCGGCCGCGCGATGGTGCGCAACCCGGCGGTCTTCCTGTTCGACGAGCCGCTGTCCAATCTCGACGCGCAGCTGCGCGCGCAGATGCGGCTCGAGATCAAGAAGCTGCATCAGACCCTGCGCACCACCGTGGTCTATGTGACGCATGATCAGGTCGAGGCGATGACTCTCGCCGACCGGATCGTCGTGATGCGCGATGGCCGCATCCAGCAGATCGGCACCCCGACCGAGGTCTATCGCGATCCGGCGAATGTCTTCGTCGCGCGCTTCATCG
>JANNTF010000623.1:0-3920 GCA_031403455.1 Alphaproteobacteria bacterium
ACCGCCGCAGCGCGATGTCGCGCTCGGCGCCTATGTGGTCGGGCTCGCCTATGATGCGGCCGGGATTCTCGCCGCAGGAACGGGGGCCGGGAAGATCGTCTTCATGCCGGCCGATCCCGTGTCGAGCGACGCGCCGCACGAGATCGTCGGGCATCGCGGCGCCAGCCTGAGCTTCGCGCGCGATCCGGGCGGCAAGGCGTTCCTCTCCGGCGGTGACGATGGTCGGCTCGTGCGCGTTGCGATGGACGGCACGGTGAGCGAGATCCTGAACGCGCGAGGCAAATGGATCGAGGCCATCGCGGTCAGCGAACGGCGCGGCCTCATCGCGGCGACGGCGGGGCGCAGCGTGCATCTGCTCGCCGCGGATTCCCGCCACGAACTGGGGCCCCATCCGAGCACCGTGATGGACATTGCGTTCAGCCCCGACGGCTCGCGCCTCGCGGCTTCGCATTACGGCGGCGCCTCGATCCATCTCACCGCGCGGCCCGGCGAGAAACCGCGAACGCTGGCGTGGAAAGGCTCGCATCTCGCGGTGCGCTACAGCCCGAGCAGCAAGTTCCTGGCGACCGCGACGCAGGAGAACGCCATTCATGTCTGGCGCCTGGCTTCGGGTGCGGACATGCAAATGCAGGGCTATCTCACGAAGGTGAAGTCGCTTGCCTGGAGCTTCGACGGCAACTGGCTGGTCTCGAGCGGCACCGAGCTCGCGGTGTGCTGGGGCTTCGCCGGCAAGGGCCCGGAAGGCCAGCCGCCGATGGAGCTCGAGGCCCATTCCGTGGGCGCGACGGTGGCGCAGGTCGCGGCGCATCCTGCCGCGCCCTTCATCGCGCTCGGCTTCTCGCATGGCGCGATCGAAATCGCGGATCTCGCCAAGAAACGCGTGATGCCGCTCGCCGAGCCGACGGACTCGCCGGTCTCGGCGATCGCCTGGTCGAACGATGGCTGGCGCCTCGCCGCCGGCACCGAGGCGGGACAGCTGCGGCTATTCGATCTCAAACCGCGGACATAGCGCCGCGCAGCGCCGGTTCGATCCGGGCGCGCTCGGCGGCGTCGATCGGCGCGAAGGGTGGGCGTACCGCGTCGCTGGCGAAGCGGCCGAGCATGTGAAGACAGGCCTTCAGTCGCGCCGTCGCGCGGCTGCCCGGCGGTACGCCGTAGATCAGATTGGCGAGCGGGTGGAGCTTCTCGTGGATCTGGCGCGCGGCGGCGACATCGCCGCGTTTCACGGCACGATCGAGCGCGACGATGACGTCCGGGATCACGGCCGCGAGACTCACCACGCTGCCTTCGCTGCCGATCATGAAGCTCGTGAACAGATGCTCGTCGCCCGACCCCATCACCGCCACGCCGGGCGCAACGCGCTTCACCAGGCGCAGCGTGCGCTCATAGGCATTGACCTCCCAGCTGCCTTCCTTGATGGCCACGATGCGCGGCAAGGCCAGCAGGCGCTCGAGCGCGTCATGCGTGAACGCCATGCGTCCGGATCCGACCGAAGCCTGGAACAGCATGATCGGCAGGCCGCAGGCTTGCGCGATCATCGTGTGGTGCCGCACCACCATGTCGTCGTCGCAGCCCAGCGCCCAGGCATTGGGCGCGAAGATCATGATCGCATCGGCGCCCGCGGCTTCGGCGTCACGCGCCTGGGCGGCCGCATCGAGGCTGGACTCGGCATTGATGCCGCAGACGACGATCGCGCGCTTCCCGATCGCGCCGACCACCGCATCGGCCACGCGGCGCTTCTCGTCGCGATTGGTCATGTAGTTTTCGCCGGCATGGCCGTTGCACATCACGCCGACGATGCCGTCGACCAGGACATCGGTTGCGTGTCGCGCCATCGCCGGCTCATCGATCGAGAAGTCGCCGCGCATCGGCGTCAGGATCGCCGGATAGATACCATGCCAGGGATTGGGTCGATCGGGAATCATCGCTGAGCCTCACGCTGAAGGGGAATTCACGTCGTGCGCGGCGATCAGCGTATCGGCCACGCGCGCGATGGCGCGCTCGAGGCGATCGAGGATCTCATCGATATCCGCCCGCGTGACGATCAGCGGCGGCGAGAAAGCGATGATGTCGCCGTCGGGCAGCGCGCGAATGATCAGATCCTCGTCGCGCGCCGCACGCGAGATGCGCTGGCCGATCTTGAGTTCGGGGGCGAAGCGTCGACGCGTCGTGGGGTCGGCGGCGAATTCGATCGCCGCCAGCAGGCCGACGCCGCGAATGTCGCCGACCAGCGGATGGCCACCGAAGCGCCGACGCAGCTCGGCGAGAAGATAGGCGCCGACAATGTGTGCATTCTCCGGCAGCATCTCGCGCGCAAGGATCTCGAGATTGGCGAGCGCGGCGGCGGCGCAAACGGGATGCGCGACATAGGTGAACCCATGCGCGAAGGTCCCGAACGTCGCCGAGCCGGCCTCGAGCACCCGCCAGATGCGTTCCGACACCAGCGTGCCGGCGAGCGGCAGGTAGCCGCTGGTCAACCCTTTCGAGATCGAGATCATGTCGGCGTCGAGGCCGTAGAGTTCCGCGCCGAACCACGCGCCCAGCCGGCCGAAGCCGGTGACCACTTCGTCGAGCAGCAGCATCACATCGTGCTTACGCAGGACCTGCTGCACGAGCGGCCAGTAAGTCGCCGGCGGCGGCAGCACGCCACCCGAACTCATCACCGGCTCGGCGATGAAGGCGGCGATCGTGTCGGGACCTTCGGCCTCGATCAGGCGATCCAGCTCATCGGCGCAGGCTTGCGCGTAGGCGGTTTCGGTCTGCGCGCCGTCGTCGCGGCGATAGTAATACGGCGCCTGAGTATGGAGCACGGGCCCGAGGGGCAGATCGAAGCCACGATGATATTGCGGCAGGCCCGAGAGGCTGCCGGCCATGATGGTCAGCCCGTGATAGGCGCGATGTCGCGCGATGATCTTCTTCTTGCGCGGGCGGCCCAGCACGTTGTTCACGTACCAGACGAGCTTGATCATCGTCTCGTGCGCGTCGGAGCCCTGCAGGCCCCAGAAGACGCTGCGCATTCCCGATGGCGCCAGATCGAGCACGCGCTGCGTGAGCCGGATCGCGACCTCGGACGCGTGGCCGGCATGCGCGTGATAGAAGGCGAGCTTGCGCGCCTGGGCCGCGATCGCATCGGCGATCTCGTCGCGGCCATAGCCGACATTGACGCAGAGCAGACCGGCACCGGCATCGATGTAGCGCCGCCCGCCGCGGTCATGGATGCGGATGCCCTGACCACCTTCCATGATCACGGGATCGCCGAGTTCGCCGGCAGCGAAGGCGCGCAGATCGGTGTTCGGGTGGAAGAAGTGACGGCGGTCGAGCTCTTCCAGCGACAGATTGTGATGGCGATCGGGCGCGCTCATGCGACGACGAGCCTGGCAGGATCGAAGGGGCCGAGCGAGAGATGCGGCGTGCCGCCGAGCAGCTGTTCGGCGAAGAGCTTGGCGATGCAGATGCCGCTGGTGTAGCCGGAATGCACGGAACCGATCATGTAGACGCCGTCGCGGCCTGGCAACGCGCCAACGGCCGGGAGCGCATCGGCGGTCTCGGCCTCGAAGCCGAGCCAGGCGCGCGCGATACGCGACTGCGCGAGGGCAGGGATCGTATGGCAGGCGAGGCGGAGATTCCCGATCAAGCTCTCGGGCACGAGTTCCGTTGCGCCGGTGTCGCGATCGCCCTTGCCTTGCCAGCCACCCCCGATCACGACCGTGCCGTGCGGATATTGCTTGAGCGAGAGCAGGCCGCTGGCGATGCCGATGACGGTGCGCATCACAGGCGCGATGCGTTCGGTGACGCTCAGTTGATTGATCAGCGTCTTGATGGGCACGCGTACGCCGAACCATCCCGCCATCTTCTCGAGCCAGACGCCGCCGGCGAGGATCACGCGCCGCGTGCGAAAGCTCGTGGCCGCACAGCGCAGC
>JANNTF010000624.1:0-5464 GCA_031403455.1 Alphaproteobacteria bacterium
CGGAAAATCGACGCTGGATCGATTTTTCCTGCCGTCCTCGCAGCCGAACATTGCCCGCTCGCCATCCGCTTGCCAGACTTTGCACGCGGGTGAAGCTGCCGAGTCGCAGCGGGAGCGCCGCAGATCCGTGATGGTCGGGACGGTCGAGTGATGGAGCATCAAGCAAGGCGTCAAGTCCAAGACAAGGCAGGGGCCGCGCCGCTCACGCGCCAGGCACCTGTTCCTTTCGAGCCGATGCTGCCTCTCGGGTCGATGCCATCGGCCGCGCCGCCGTCGGCCGGCGCCGCGCAACCGACTCAGCGTGCCGATGACGCGGCGCAAAGCGACGCGCAAGCCTGGTATCGCCGCTTGATCGATGGCTTCGGGTCCGGCGATCCGGGCACCAAGTTCCTTCCGCTTGCCGAGGAGGCGATTCGGGCCTGTCCCGGCGATGCCGACATCCTGCTGCTGGCCGCGAATGCCGCGCTGATCGACGGCAAGCACGAGCGCGCGCTCGTCTACCTCAAGCGCTTCGGCAAGCGCGCGGAGTCGCCGGCGGAGCCGCTGCTGCGCGCGCTGGCGTTGAATCTCGCCGGAAAGCGATCGGCGGCGCGACAGATCCTCGAACGTCATCGGCTCACCGAGTGGCCCGACGCGTTCGCCTATTTCCACGCCGGCCGGCCGCAACTCGTGTGGCTGATTGCGCAGGTCCGCGAGATCATGGCGCTGGATCATCCGGTGCGATCGCGGCCGATCGCGCGCCCCGTTTCGCGCCAGCAAAAAACCGCCCGACCCCAGGATCGCGCGCGCGGCGCGCCGGCCGCGACTAGGAACGCCAGCGCCGGCGACGAATCGCCTGCCCCGCTTCCTCTGGTCGACATCGCGATCCCGCTTCGCCTCGAACTCGATCTCGCAACGCTGACGGCCGCCATCGCCCGGATGCCGGAGACCGATGGCCGCGCGTTCCGGCAGCGCGAGCATCTCGCGCGTCTCGGCCTCGTCCAGGGTTTCGACGAGCTGCTGTGCCTGCCGCATCTGCTCGGGGTCGAGCCGCTCTGGCACCAGATCGAAACCGTGCGCAAAGTCCTCAAGCAGTTCCGCGGCCGCGTATTGCTCGCCGACGAGGTCGGCCTCGGCAAGACCATCGAGGCCGGCATGGTGCTCAAGGAATACGCGCTGCGCGGCATGGCCGAGCGCGTGCTGGTGCTGACGCCGGCCTCGCTCGTCGGGCAGTGGCGCGAGGAGCTGGAGTGCAAATTCGGCCTCGCCTTCGCCACCACCTACGATTCGTTGCTGCGCGAAGATTCCGCGCGGTTCTGGGATCAGCCGCGCATCATCGCCTCGATCGCCACTGCGCGCCGGCGCGAGCACATGGAGGCGCTGGCCGCGCGCCAGCTCGATCTCGTCGTCGTCGACGAGGCGCATCATCTGCGCGATCGTACCAGCGCGGGATGGAAGCTCGTCGACGCGCTCAACAAGCGCTTCCTGCTGCTGCTGACGGCGACGCCGGTGCAGAACGACCTGATCGAGCTCTACAACCTGCTCACCCTGCTCAAGCCCGGCATCTTCAAGACGCTGCAGGAGTTTCGCGCCGCCTACATGATTCCGGGCAAGCCGCGCCAACCGGCGAATCCCGATCGCCTGCGCGAACTCTTGCGCGGCGCGATGGTGCGCAACACCCGCGCGGTCGTGGCGCTGAAGCTGCCGCGCCGGCACGCCTCGACTCTGCGCGTCGAGCCGGCGCCCGGCGAGGCGGAGGCCTATGCGAGCCTGGCGGAAGCCGCACGCGCGCTGGCGCTCGAAGGCGGCGGCGCCGGCCGGCAACGCCTGGTGCTGCATCATCTGCTCGGCGCCGCGGGTTCCTCGCCGGCCGCAGCCGCGCGCGCGGCGGAGCGGATCGCCGAGAAGCATGAGGGCGACGCAGCCTGGAGCGATCTCGCCCAGCGCTTCAGGGCGATCGCGTGCGGCGGCAAGGAGGCGGCGCTCGTCGATCTGCTGATGCGCAATCCGGCCGAGAAGAAGATCGTCTTCGTCCAAGCGCGCGAGACGCTCGAGCATCTCGCGCGACGCCTCGCCGCCACATCCATCGCCTTCGAGCGTTTCGACGGCAGCATGAGCGGGCCGGACAAGGACGCCGCCATCGCGGGGTTCCGCACCGGCGCCTGCGTGCTCCTGTGCACGCAGTCGGGCGGCGAGGGGCGCAACATGCAGTTCTGCAACACGCTGATCAATTTCGACGTGCCGTGGAATCCGATGGCGATCGAGCAGCGCATCGGCCGTATCGACCGCATCGGGCAGGCGCGCGAGGTGTTCGTGTTCAACCTCGTCACGCGCGGCACCATCGAGGATCAGGTGCTCGGCCTGCTCGAGGAGAAGATCTCGATGTTCGAGCTGGTCGTCGGCGAGGTCGGCGCGATTCTCGGCACTATCGAGGAGGAGCGCGAGTTTCCCGATCTCGTGCTCGATGCCTGGCTCGAGGCGAGCGAGACCGGTCGCGCGGCAGCCTTCGCGAAGCTCGGCGACCAACTCGATGCCGCGCGCCGCCAGCACGAAGGCGCCAAGGAGCTCGACGAGCGGCTGTTCGGCGAGGATTTCGAAACAGCGTGAGCAGAGGGGCGAGCGATGTCCATGTTGCGCGAATTCGTCGCCGATCTCCTGGAGAGCGAGGGCGCGGTCGTGGAAGCCGTCGAGCCCGACGGCCTCGAGGTGATGGCGCCGGAAAGGCTGCGCGCCGCCTGGGGCTGGCCCGAGCTGGCGCATCTCGGCTTCGGCGCCGCCGCGCCGGGCGGCGCGATCCCGATCGGCCTCGAGGGCGACTGGCTCGATCGTCTCGGCGCGCTGCTGGGCGAGCGCGGGCGCCTCGCCGCGCGGCAGCTGCCGCTGCCCGAGATCGCCGCCTTGTCCGACGATGCCCAGCGGCGGATCGATCGCGCCTTGGACTTGCCCAACGCGGTGTGGCGTCTCGCCACGATCGAGCCGGGCTGGAGCCGCTGCCTCCTGCTCGCTTTTCGCTACACCGCCGTCTCGGACGAAAAGCGCGAGGGGTTGGTCTGGCTCGGCTTCAACTGCACGACAGGCGCGACCCTCGACGTCGAGCTGCTGACTTCCCTGCGCCGCGCGCTCGAGCAGACGAGCGACTGGCAGGCGCCGCAGCCCGAGACGAGCCGCGCCGCCGGGCCGCTGGCGGATGAAGCGGCGATCACTGCACGCACGCGGCTTCTCCTCGACCATCTCGTGCGCGCCGATCTCGAGCCGTTCGTCGCGGCCATGCGCCGCCGCCTCGATCGCGACCGCAGGCGGGTGCACGCCTATCACGACGATCTCCGCCGCGCGGCGCTGCTCAAGCTTGCGGCCCTCGAGCGCTCGAGCGGCGAGAAGGCTGAAACGGCGATGAAGCGCGAGCGCATGCGCGTCGCTGCGATCGAGCGCGAATATCAGGCCAAGCTCGACGATCTGCGCCACAACTATGCGCTCACGGTGAAGGTCGAATGGGTGCAGGCGCTCGTCCTGCTGTCGCCGGTGCAGCGCCACACGCTGATGATCAAGCGGCGCAAGGGCGAACGCAGCGTCGCCCTGGACTGGCACCTGGCCGCGCGGCGGATGGAGCCGGCGCCATGCGACTGGGGCGATGGACTCTCGCGCACGCGCCTGGTCTGCGACGACCGCCTCCATTTGACCGCGCCCGCCGGCCAGGTGCCCTGCCCCACTTGCGGCAAGCCGTTCTGCCGCGCCTGCCACCCCGAACACTGCCCGCGCTGCCAAGCCCCGAAAATCGATCCCGCGAAAATCGATCCAGCGTCGATTTGAGTACCGAAAATCGATCCAGCGTCGATTTGCGATATCGATCCAGCGTGCATTTTGTTGAGGCCGCCGAGGTCACCGAGAAATCGACGCTGGATCGATTTTTCTGTCGGCCGCTCTTACAGTTCCTGTTCGCCGAGGTTGAGGGCCTCGCGGAAGTCCTTGATCCCGATGCGATGGAGCCCGTGGCACATCGATTGCTTCAACATTGAGCAAACCAGTCCGAGGGACCCTGACGATGCATGCTCTGCGCCTGACCTTCCTCGCCACCGCGCTCGTCGCGAGCGCGCTGACTCCCCAGATCGCCTCCGCCATTCCGACCACCGCGAGTGCCAAGGTGAGCGCCCGCTACGACCTGACCCTGATCAACGGGACGTTCATCGACTCGACCCCGGGGGTCGCGGCCGAGGACGTCCTCACGGAGATCGGCGACGTGAGCTTCGCGATGTCGGCGATCCCCGGAATCAACTGTCCGGCGAACGGCCCGAACTGCATCTGGCAGGCGACCGCGGACGCGGCTGCGCTGGCGGAGAACGGCGCGGTCGACGTCCGGGCCACGGTCGGCACGTTCAGCGCGACGATCGTCGCTTCGGCCCTCGCCGTGACGCAGCTGACCATCGCCGGCAGCTCGATCGACGCCACCACCAGTTCCTCGCCGGGTGACGGGGTATCTTTTTCGACCTTCAATAACGCTGCGATCTTCGCGTTCTTCCTCGACGGTGATTCGCAAGGCGCCATCGGCGCGCAGGCGCAGCTCGTCCTTGAGCTGACGCCGGGCACGCACATCCTCACCTGGGGCGGCGTGGAGGCGCGCGCGCGGGCGGTTCAGGCGGTGGCGGAGGTTCCCGCGCCGGCGACGCTGCCGCTGCTCGCCGCCGGCCTGGCCGCGCTCGCCGCAGCGCGCCGGCGTCAGAACGCGACGTTCTGAGACATCGCTCTAGCGGCCCCCGGCCGCGGCTTCGAGCGTGGCGATGTCGAGCTTGGTCATCTGCATCATCGCCTGCATGACGCGCTTCGCCGTGTCGGGATCCGGATGCCGCAGGAGTTCGGGCAGGCGCGACGGCACGATCTGCCAGGACAGGCCGAATCGATCCTTGACCCAGCCGCATCGGCTCTTCGAACCGCCGCTCGAAAGCGCCTCCCAGAGCTCGTCCACTTCGGCCTGAGACTTGCAGTCGATGGACAGCGAGATCGCCTCGTTGAACTTGAAATGCGGCCCGCCATTGAGCGCGATGAAATGCTGGCCGGCGATCTCGAAGGTCGCGACCAGGACCGAGCCCTTGGGGCCCGGGCCGGCATCGCCGCAGCGCGTGACCTCGAGGATGCGTCCATCCTTGAATATCGTGAGGTAATGATCGATCGCTTCCTCGGCGTTGCCGTCGAACCACAGGCACGGCGTGATCTTCTGCTTCATCGTCATCGGTGATGCTCCTTGGCCGTCGGTGAAAAAATCGATCCAAAAAATCGATCCAGCGTCGAATTTGGGAAAATCGACGCTGGATCGATTTTCCGGATCGATTTTCCCAAGGACGTCGAGAGGGCCGACGATCCGACAACGGCTCGCAAATAAATCTGTGCGGCCGTCGCGGCGTGCAGGATTTGACGATGAAGCAGAAGATCACGCCGTGCCTGTGGTTCGACGGCAACGCCGAGGAAGCGATCGATCATTACCTCACGATATTCA
>JANNTF010000625.1:0-5901 GCA_031403455.1 Alphaproteobacteria bacterium
GCGCGCGGACCTGGTCCACGAACCGTTCGGCTTGGGGATCGACCAGCAGCACGGTGGCAAAGGCGCGGGCGTCGCCTAGCGTTGCGAGACTGGTGGGTGGCGTGCCGTCGAAGGCCAGGTCATCGGCGAAGATCAGCTTACCCGCCTGCCGGATGCGCCATACGCGGCGCTGGATCTCGCCGTCGGCATAGACGAAATCCTCCTCGAGCACGATGCGATCTTCCCCCTCGCGGTGGCCGATGACATCGACGGTGAACTCCCGTCGTAGCCGACCGAAGCGATCCTCGAAGATCCCCCACGCACGGCTGCGACCTTCGAAATACTGGAACACATCCAGCTTCGGCTCGCGTGCATTGAAATCCTCGACCTGCATGTCCTCTCACCCGATCAGCATGACCACGGCCGCGCCGAGGGCGCCGGCGTGGACGAACCGCATGGGAATTATTCGTGCTTGGCAGAAGATCGGATCACTCGGGACAACATGGCGTGGCGCGCCGCATCGAGGGGAAAGCGCCACATCAATGCGATCGCCACGAGCTTCAACCCCACCGGCAGCCAAGCGTAGAGCACGCCCAGCATCCAGGCGCCGCCCGGGCTCGCGCCGCCCGCCGCGTCGAAGCCCGCTAGATCGAGTAACGGGAAAGCGACGCCGACCGCCAATGCCAGCGCCAGCTTCGTCGCCATGCCCCAGAGCGCGAAGTAGAGCCCCGCGCGGCCATCACCGCCGGCGGCGGTGTCCTCGTCCACCACATCCGCCTGCATCGCGGGCGGCAAGGCGAGATCGGCGCCGAGGCCGTGGCCCGTGATCAGGCAGATGGTGGCGAAGCCGACGCTCGCCCCGGCCGGCAAGAGCGGCGCGAACATGAAGGCGGCGCACGTCACCAGCATGGCCACGCACCAGGCGCGATGCTTACCGATGCGCCGCGCAATCGTCAGGGCCAAAGGCACGCCGGCCAGCCCGGCGAGAAAATAGACGAGCAGGAAAATACCCTGCTGCGCCTCGAGCTGCAGCCGGTGAGCGACGAACAGCAGGAACAGGGTCGATGGCAATCCATTCGCGAAGCTGTTGACGAAATAGGCCAGCAGCAGGCGCAGGAACGGGCGATTGCCACGCAGCACCGCGACGCCACGGCGCAAATCGAGCGGCGCCGCGCGCCGTGGCGGCGGCTCCGGCACGATCGCCAGCATCACGGCGCCCAAGGCCGGCAGCATGACCACCGTGATCACGGCGATGGCCCCGAGCGCCGCCGCCGCGCCCGCATCGGCCGGCGCCCAGCCGAGCGCCGGCAGCAGCGCCGGCAACGAGGCCGCGACGATCACGCCGACGAGGCCGAAACCCTCGCGCATCGCGGTGATGCGCGCGCGCTCCCCATAATCGTCACTGAGCTCCGCACCCCAGGCCTGATGGGGGATCTGCATCATCGTCCAGCCGAGATAGACGACGAAGATCCACCCCAGGAGGTAACCGCCGCCGACACCTTGTGGCGGGCGGAACAGGAACCACACCCCCACCAGCACCAGCGGCAAGGCGGCGATCAGCCAGGGTCGGCGTCGCCCGATGCGGCTGCGCGTGCGGTCGCTGAGCAGCCCGACCAGCGGATCGGTCACGACATCCCAGAGCCGCGCAAGCAGGAGAATGGCGCCGACCGCGGTCAGGCCGAGCCCGACCGTCTGGGCGTAGAAAGTCGGCAGGTAGACGAGCAGCGGCAGCCCCAGCATGGCGGCGGGCAGCGCCGGCGCGCCGTACGCCAACAGGATTCCGCGGGAGAGGGGAGCTGGAGCCATCGCATGTCTTCGTTGCCCGCGACGCTTTGGATCACGCGCCGCGTGGGGTGACGGCTTGTAGTTGTCATCTTCGCTTGCGAAGCTGGATCACTCGAACAAGCCAAAAAGACAAAGGGGGAATTCTCATGCTTCGTCGTTCATTGCTCGCAGCCGCGGCTGTGCTTCTGGCTGGACCTGCGCTCGCGCAGCAGCCGATCAAGATCAATTGGTGGCATGCCATGAGCGGTCAGCTCGGCGAGGCGCTCGAGGCGGTGGTCGCGGATTTCAACAAGAGCCAGGCGAAATACCAGGTCATCGCCGTCAGCAAGGGCAACTACCCGGCGACGCTGAATGCCGCGATCGCGGCCTATCGCGCGAACGAGCAGCCGCATCTGCTCCAGAACAACGAGGCGGGCGTGCTGACGATGATGCTCTCGGGCGCCATCGTGCCGGCCCATGACATCGCCGATCAGCACGGGCTGAAGCTCGATCTGAACGCCTACCTGCGGCCGGTCATCGACACCTACACGGATCGCAACAGCCGGCTGCTCGCGATGCCGTTCAACAGCTCGACGCCGATCATGTTCTACAACGCCGACATCCTCGCCAAGGCCGGCATCGCGGCGCCGCCCAAGACCTGGCAGGAGATGGAAAGCCAGATCCGGGAGATCAAAGCCAAGGGCGCCGCCGAATGCGGCTATTCCTTCGCGGCGGGGCCGTGGCAGGAGCTCGAGAATTACAGCGTCTGGCACGACATCCCGTTCGCGTCGAAAGGCAACGGCTTCGGCGGACTCGACGCCGAGATGATGATCAACAAGACGCGGGTGGTGCAGCACATCGAGCGCCTCGCGCGCTGGAGCAAGGAAGGCCTCGCCAGTTTCGGGGCGGCGGCGAAGGCGACCTGGGCGAGCGGCGCGCGTACGAATTTCATCGAAGGCAAATGCGCGTTCTGGATCGATTCGACGGCGTGGCACAGCACCGTGGCGGCCGGCGCGAAGATGAAATGGAGCGCGGCCGCGCTGCCCCATGAGCAGGACATCCAGCCCAACCGGTCGATGATCGGCGGCGCCGCGATCTATGTCTTCAAGGGCTTCAAGCCCGAGGAATACGCCGGCATCGTCGAGTTCTTCCGCTTCATCTCCGACACCGACGTGCAGATCGGCTACCACAAGGCGACCGGCTATGTGCCGATCACCGTCGCGGCTTACGAGAAGGCGAAGGCATCGGGCTACTACAAGGACAATCCGAGCCGTGAATTCGCGGTGACCCAGCTGCTCCAAGGCAAGGCCACGCCGAATTCGGCCACCGTGCGCCTCGGCAATTTCGAGAATGTCCGCGCCGCGATCGAGGAGGAACTCGACAAGGTCTGGGCGGGACGCTCCACCGCCCAGGAGGCCCTCGACGAGGGCGTGCGCAAGGGCAACGAGATCCTGCGGCGCTTCGAAGCCCAGAATCGCGGCAAGCTCTGAGCATTCGGCGCAAGCCCTGCCGCGCGCGCGCGCCGGCAGGGCTATAGCCGATAGCGCTTCGCACTCCGCGTGACCACGCGCAGCGTCGTCTTCGAAGGACGGCTCCTGCCGCTGCTGCTGCTTGCGCCGCAGCTGCTGATCCTGCTCGTCTTCTTCTTCTGGCCGGCCGGACAGGCGCTGGTCCAGGCGCTGTTCCTCGTCGACGCGTTCGGCGGCAACGCGCAGTTCGTCGGGCTCGCCAATTTCCGCGAGCTCTTCGCGTCGCGTGAATATCTCTACGCGCTGCAGGTCACCGCGATGTTCACGGTCGCGACCACGGCGCTGGCCGTCGGCCTCGGTCTCGTCCTCGCGCTGGCGGTGGAGCGCCTGCGCTGGTCGGCGACGATCTACCGCACCCTGCTCATCTGGCCCTACGCCGTCGCGCCGGCCGTCGCTGGCGTGCTGTTCATGTTCCTGCTCAACCCGTCCATCGGCGTGCTCGCCTTCGCCCTCAATCAGGGGCTCGGCTTCAAATGGGACCCGACGCTCAACCGGCTCGACGGCATGATCCTCGTGGTCGTGGCGTCCGCCTGGAAGCAGGTCAGCTACAATTTCGTCTTCTTCCTGACCGGCTTGATGGCGATCCCGCGCCCCGTGATCGAGGCCGCGGCGCTCGACGGCGCCGGGCCGATCGCGCGGATCCGGCACGTCATCCTGCCGCTGCTGTCGCCGACCACCTTCTTCCTCGTCGTCGTCAATATCGTCTATGCCTTCTTCGAGACGTTCGGCGTCGTGCACACGACCACGGGTGGCGGACCGGCCGGCTCCACGACCATCCTCGTGTACAAGGTCTATCGCGACGGCTTCGTCGGCCTCGATCTCGGCCTGTCCTCGGCGCAATCGGTGATCATGATGATCATCGTCACCGGGTTGACCGTGCTGCAGTTCCGCTTCGTCGAGCGACGCGTCCATTACGGCAGCTGACATGGTCGAACGCGCGCCGGTCCTCGACATCCTCACGCATCTGTTGCTGCTGTCCTGCCTCGCGCTGATCGGCCTGCCGGTCTATGTCGCCTTCGTCGCGGCAACCCAGAGCGCGGCCGACGTCAACACCGTACCGATGTCCCTGCTGCCCGGCCGGGACCTGGCCACCAACGTCGCGGTCGCCTGGGTGAAGGCCGATCTCGGGCGGCAACTCGTCAACTCGATGGTGATGGCCAGCGGCATCGCGCTCGGCAAGGTCGCGATCTCGATCCTCTCCGCCTTTGCGATCGTCTTCTTCCGCTTCCCGTTTCGCATGGTCGCGTTCTGGCTCGTCTTCGCGTCCTTGATGCTGCCCGTCGAGATCCGCATCGTGCCGACCTATCAGGTCGCCGCCAATGTGTTCGAGCCGATCCTGTGGCTGCTCGACGTGACCGGCATGCGGCCGGCGCTCGAGACGGCGCTCGGCATCCGCCTGCGCGTGAGATGGAGTCTGCTGAACAGCTATGAGGGGTTGATTCTGCCGTTGATCGCATCGGCGACGGCGACATTCCTGTTCCGGCAATTCTTCATGACCGTGCCGGCGGAGTTGATCGAAGCGGCGAAGATCGACGGGGCCGGCCCCATCCGGTTCCTGCGCTCGATCCTGCTGCCGCTGTCCAAGACCAACATCGCCGCGCTGCTGGTGATTCTCTTCGTGTTCGGCTGGAACCAGTATCTCTGGCCGCTGCTGATCACGACCAAGCCGGAGATGAACACCGTCGTGATGGGGATGACGAAACTCATGCCGAGCATGGATTCGCGGCCCGAGTGGAACCTCGTGATGGCCGCTGCCGTGCTGGCGTTGCTGCCGCCGGTCGCGGTCGTCCTCGTGCTTCAGCGCTGGTTCGTGAAGGGCCTGGTCGAGACCGACAAGTAGCGCGTCAGCGCCGGACGATCGCCGCCTGCACGACGTCGAGCGAACCGGCGCGGAAACCAGCCTCGCAATAGGCCAGATAGAACTCCCACATCCGCTTGAAGCGGCGATCGAAGCCCATCGGCTCGAGATCGTGCCAGGCCGCCTGAAAGCGCTGGTTCCATTCCGCCAAGGTCCGCGCGTAATGCGCGCCGTAGAACTCGGTGCGGTCGAGCGCCAGCCCGGCATGATCGATCTGATGCTTCAACGCCGTCATCGACGGCAGCATGCCGCCCGGGAAGATGTAGCGCTGGATGAAATCGACGCCGCGCCGATAGCTGTCGAACCATTTGTCGCCGATCGTGATGATCTGCAGCGCCGCGCGTCCGCTGGGCTCGAGGCATTCGCGGATCTTTCCGAAATAGGTCGGCCAGTGGCGCTCACCGACCGCCTCGAACATCTCGATCGAGGCGACCCTGTCGAAGCGTTCCGTCACGTCGCGATAATCGACCAGCCGCGCCTCGACGCGCTCGCCGAGTCCCGCCTTCTGGATGCGCGCGCGCACGAACGCCAGCTGCTCGCGCGACACCGTGATCGCGGTGACGCGGGCGCCGAACTCCTTGGCCGCGATCTCCGCGAAGCCGCCCCAGCCACAGCCGATCTCGAGCACGCGGTGATCCGGACCGAGCGCCAGCTTCTCGGCGAGCTTGCGATACTTCATCTCCTGCGCCGATTTCAGATCATGGATCCCCGCTCCGAACACCGCCGAGGAATAGGTCATCGACCCGTCGAGCCAGCGCTCGTAGAACGCAT
>JANNTF010000626.1:0-20408 GCA_031403455.1 Alphaproteobacteria bacterium
GCCCGCCCCGACGGGCGGCCAAGGGCCATGGACCCATTGGCGATGGGGCGATCTGCTGCCCGATCCCCGTGCCTTCGAACGCAGCTGCGCCGCGTTGCACGAGATCACGGGCATGCTCTGGTACCAGCTCGTCATCCGAACGCGCGGCACGGCGAAACCTTAACGGTCTGGCGACGCCTGCATCTGATTATTGGTTGATGCGAGGGTCGTGGGTCACGTAAGTCACGCGGGGCGCTTGCCAGCCGGGCGCTTGTATCGATGAAGGTGGTTTCATGACGGAACGTGTTGCGGTGATCGGTCTTGGCTATGTGGGGTTGCCGTTGGCGGTCGCGCTGGCCAAGCACTTCCCGACGATCGGCTTCGACATCGATCAGGGCCGCATTCGCGAACTCGTCGGTGGGCATGACCGCACGCATGAGATCGACCCGCCGGCTCTCAAGGCGGCGACCGGCCTCACCTATGCGAGCGACATTGCGGCGATCAAGGGCGCCGACATCTTCATCGTCACCGTCCCGACGCCGGTCGATAGCGGCAACCGGCCGGATCTCGCGGCTGTGCGAGCGGCGTGCCGCACGGTGGGCCAGGCGATCGGCAAGGGTGCGATCATGGTGCTCGAAAGCACGGTCTATCCGGGCGTGACTGAAGAGGTCTGCGGCCCGGAGATCGAGCGCGCCTCCGGACTCACATGCGGCACCGATTTCTTTCTTGGATATTCGCCGGAACGGATCAATCCAGGCGACCGCGAACACACGGTCGAGCGGATCACGAAAGTGGTGTCGGGCCAGACGCCGGCGGTGCTCGACCGTGTCGCGGCCATGTACGGCAAGGTCACGAGCGGCGGCGTCTTTCGCGCGCGCAACATCAAGACGGCGGAGGCCGCCAAGGTGATCGAGAATGCGCAGCGCGACATCAACATCGCGTTCGTCAACGAGATCACGATGATCTTCCAGCGCATCGGCGTCTCGGTCTACGACGTGCTCGCGGCATCGCGCACGAAGTGGAACTTCCTGCCCTTCGCGCCGGGGCTGGTCGGCGGGCATTGCATCGGCGTCGATCCCTATTACTTGGCCGACCTTGCGCAGCGCCTCGGCCATCACCCGGAAGTGATCCTCGCCGGTCGGCGTCTCAACGACCACATGGGGCCGTATATCGCCGATCAGCTGGCGAAGCTCCTCGCGCGGCAGGAGCGGCGTGAACGCCGTGCGCGGCTGTTGGTCCTGGGGCTGACCTTCAAGGAGAACGTCCCCGATCTGCGCAACTCGAAAGTCATCGACGTGATCCGGGGCATCGAGAGCTGGGGACATGACATCGTTGTCCACGACCCGCTCGCCGATCATGCCGAAGCCAAGCACGAGTATGGCGTCGACCTGATCGCCACGCTGGAAGGGCAGAAGGGCTTCGACGGGCTGGTGCTCGCCGTGCCGCATCGTGAGTACACGGCGTTCGACACGGCCCGGATCGAGTCGTTGACCCGGCCGGGCGCCATCGTCGCCGATATCAAGGGTGTCTGGCGTGACGTTCAGATGCCGGCGCAGCGCGTGCGCTGGGAACTCTGACCTCGTCCACGCCGCCGAAGATCGCGCCGCGCCTGGCGTCGACCGTATTCGGCAATCAGCTCAGGCCGCAATCAGCTCAGGCCTGAAGCGCGAGCGATGCCATAGGTGCTGCGCAGAAGAAACTGCAGCGCGGTCGTATCCGCGCCCATGAGCGCCACCAGAGTTTCGATGGTGATGCCAAACAAGGCACCGGTGAGAAGGCCGAGACGGATGCAGTCGCTGAGGCTGTACATGATCACTCTCATATTCCCCTCGCTCGACGAGCGCGAAACTGACGCTCGGGAGCCGCGTTCGCCAGCAATCTGACGGCGTACGCTGATGGGGCTATTAAACTGCAGTGACATATCGATGGCAGTGTCGGAGATCACACGTCGATCAAATGCGCGGCCGCGCGGTTAACCATGGTCGTGGCATCGACGCCTGTTCAGCTCCAGCATTGGACGCGCACGACGAAGCGGCGCGCCCGCTCGAGCAATTGCTGATCCGAGAAGCTGCGATCCGCCTTGCCCGTCTGGACATTGACGTTGTTGCCGTCGAGGAAGTCGCGGGTCGCGCGCAGGCTGATGGCCAAGCCGAACTTGGTCTCGATCGGTCCGCCCGCATAGGCCGTTCGATCGACACCGCGTGCGTGGACCACGCCGACCACCTCGCCGAACTGGTTGAGCAGCGGGCTGCCGCTATGGCCCGGATACGCCTTGCCGTCGAAGGCGAGACGCCACTGGTCGGTGGCAAGATCCGATTGCTTCGCGTGCCCCGTCGTCAGTGTGGCCGTCGTGGTCGGTTGTCCTCGCAACGAGAAGCCGACGAGGATCGCGCGATCGGTCGGGGTGCGACGCGGATCTTTGCTGAAGCTGGCAACGGCGGGCGGCACAGTCGACGCATGGAGCAAGGCCAGGTCGACGGCGGCGGCGCTGGCGCTGACCCGCGCCGCGATCGGCGTGCGGTCGTAGCCCGTGACCGTGACGGCGCCACAGGACCCGACGACGTGAAAATTGGTCAGCACCGCGCCGGTCTCGTTGATGAAGAAGCCGGTCCCGGAACTCTTGGGCATGCGCCCGATGGTGATGTCCGGCTGGCGCGGCGCGATCGCCCGTGGCGCCCCTGCGCCGCGCTCGCGGTTGTCGGGCGCGGGGACACGCGGTCCCGTTGGGGTGCCGGGAATCGTCGAGTAGGGCTGCGGGTTGCCAGGCGTCGCGCGCGGGCCGGCATCGCCGATCACCCGCCGGACGCGCTCCGCCCGAGCCTCTCCGAGCCGCGCCGCCTCCGCATCGTTGACGATGCGACCCAGGCATGAATCGGGCAGCACGCGCGCGACCGCATCGCGCCCCGTGTCGTAGCACCAGACCGCGCCAAGATCCGCGCGTGACTGACCCTGAGCACCGACGCTCGCCGCGATGCCAAGGACGACGGCCAGCGCGCCGCGTAGTCGATCGAAGTGACTCTCCATGATCGTAGTCTAGTCGGCCGGTCGCCTTGGAACACCCATTAACCACGGCGCGACGGCTCGCCGCGGCGTAGCAATCCATTCGATCCGCTGCCCAGCAGCCTGGCTCTGTGTCATGTTGCGCGGGCGAAGTACGGAGTCGTCTGCCGCCGTGACATCGGCTTGTTATAATGCGTGTCGCGGGACAATTGACGCGCTCGACCAACCTGCAAACGAGAGGATCATCGTGGCGGATCTGTTCCCCGACTTGCTGGAGTTCCTGCGCACGCGCCTGTTCGCGAGTCGCGAGGCGGTGATCTTCGCATCGGTCGTCTTTCTGCAGGTCTTCCTGGCCATCGTGAACGTGATCGTCCTGATCCAGGTCGTGCGGATGTTGGGAGCGCTGCGCCGTACGATGGCGGAGGCGCAGTTCCGAACCAACGATCTGCATGACGAGATCATGCGCCGGCTGAGTCAGGACCGTGAGGCGTTCGCCGCCTTTGGCGAGCGTCTCGACAAAGGTGGCGACGAGCGCAAGTCGAAGCTCGACGAACGCCGGCGTATTCTGCGTACGCTGGTCGATGGTTTCGAGGCGACTCTCAGCCAACGCAAGTGATGCGCGCAGCCATGGCGCTGCAGATTTCCAGATTGAAGGAGGGAACTTTATGAACAAGCTCACGCGGCCGAAGCTGATCCCCGAAGGTCAGGAGCCATGGCAATGGGCCGAGCCCGTGTGGCGCGGCATCGTCGACAAGGTGCGCGCGGGTCGTTCGCTCAAACCGAAGCAATGGCCAGATGGCGCAAAATGCGCGGTCGCGCTGTCCTTCGATTCGGACCACGAGACGGGCACCTTGCGCGAGGGCCAGACGTCGCCCGGTCGCCTGAGCCAGGGGCAATACGGCAATCGGCAGGGCATTCCGCGCATCCTTCGGCTGCTCGACAAGCATGGGATCAAGGCGAGCTTCTACGTACCCGCCGTGGTCGCTTTGCTCTATCCGGACGAGCAGCGCGCGAATGTCGACGCCGGCCACGAAGTGGGCATTCATGGATGGATCCACGAGCTCAATAGCCAACTGCCGTACGAGGCCGAGCGCGATCTGATGTTTCGCGCCGCCGACGTGCTGGAGAAGACCGCGGGCAAGCGACCTCTCGGCATTCGCACGCCGTCCTGGGATTTCAGCCCGAACACGCTGGCGATCTGCCGCGAGATGGGCTTGCTCTACGATTCATCCCTGATGGCCGACGACGACCCTTATGAGCTCATCGAGGATGGCGAGCCGACCGGGCTGGTCGAACTGCCGGTCGAATGGATCAAGGACGACGCGCCGTACCTGAACATGCAGCGCTTCGCCGCGATCCGCCCGTACACGCCGCCGTCGGGCGTGTTGGAGATTTTCAAGGCCGAGTTCGACGGCGCCTGGGACGAGAGCGGGCTGTTCCTGCTCACCATGCATCCGCACATCATCGGCCATCGCTCGCGCATGTACCTGCTCGAGTCGCTCATCGAGCACATCAAGGCAAAGGGCAAAGTGTGGTTTGCGACGCATGCGGAAGTCGCGGCCTACTGCAAGGCGCAGGCCGGGCTGTGACTTTCCGGCGACCTTGTTGGACGCGCTGGCACCGGCAAGTTCTAGTCTCCTTTCATCGAGGGATGCCCAGGCATCTGCGTTGATGCCGTAAGACCCTGGGTGAAGGGGCAGCGATGACGCGGTCAGGTGGGCTCTGGCAGGGCGCAAACTCAAGCGTCCATCCGCCCACCCAGCTGCACCTGGCCTATCTGCCTGATCCGATCGCGCGAACATTACGCGCACCGATCCGGAGTTCCAGGAATCGGTGCAAGTCATCGGCCTGCGTGTGTCGAACTCGGCGCGACGCCGCAGGCCGTCGCCGGCCATGCGGTCGAGTTCGATCCCGAGCGCCGGAGCGTCGTGTTTTCCGTTCATGCGTCTGGCGCTCGCGCGCTATCCGCCGAGATCACGGTGGCCGCCGACAAGCGCACGCTGACGGTCGAGCTCTTCGGCATCGAACCGACCGCGCCCGGCGTGAGCCAATCCTTGCTCGACGATTCGGTACTCGCCGACTCACTTATGCCGACACGATCGAACTCTGACTCGGGCTAAGATCGCGACCTCGTTTGAGGGGGTTGCGATGAAGATCATTGATGTCGAAACGATTCTGCTGCGCCTGCCGGTCGTGCGCGAGATCGGCGATGGCTGCCAGACGATCTGCGTGATTCGCGTCCATACCGATGAGGGGATCGTCGGGGTGGGCGAGGCGCATACCAATCCGCTCGCGGTCCAGGCGATCATCGAGTCGCCGCTCTATTCGGTTTCGGCGCAAGGCCTGAAGCACGTGCTGCTCGGCGAGGATCCGCGCGACATCAACCGGCTCTGGGACAAGATGTATCGCGCCAGCCAGACCTATGGCCGGCGCGGGCTCCTCATGCATGCGCTCTCGGGCATCGACCTCGCGCTATGGGACATTCTCGGCAAGGCCGCGGGCCTGCCCGTCTACCGGCTGCTCGGCGGCGCGCGCAAACGCGAGCATTTCGCCTACGCCTCGGATCTGTCGCAGCCGACGCTCGAAGGCACGATCGATCTGGCGCTGCAGCACAAGGCGGCCGGCTATCGCGCGATGAAATTCGGCTGGGGCGCGCTCGGCAAGGATCGCAAGTCGGACGTCGCGGTCGCGGCGCAGTTGCGCAAGGCGCTCGGACCCGATTTCGACATCATGATCGATATGGGCTTTTCGGTGCCGCTGGATCACGCGATTTATCTCGGTCGCGCCTATGCCGAGCACGACCTGTTCTTCCTCGAAGAACCGCTGTCGCCCGACGATGTCGACGGCTTCGCCAAGCTCGTCGCCGCCTCGCCGACGCCGATCGCGACCGGCGAGAAGGCGTCGCATGAATTCGAGTATCTCGATCTGATGGATCGCGGGCAGCTGCGCATCATCCAGCCGGACATCGCGCGCATGGGTGGGATCTCCGCGACGTTGCGCGTGATCGCCCATGCCGAAGCGCGCAATGTGCGCGTGATCCCGCATTGCTGGTCGACCGACATCCTCGTCGCCGCGACGCTGCATTGCATCGCGACGATGCGCGAATGCCCGTATCTCGAATACAACGTGACCGACAATCCGCTACGCACGGAGCTGCTGGTCGAGCCGATCAAGCCGCGCAACGGGGTGGTCGCAGTGCCGGAGAAACCCGGCCTCGGCATCGAGCTGCGCGAGGACACGCTGAAGCGGTTCCGCTGGCAGCCGTGACTCCGCGCGCTACGCGAGCTCCGGAATCGGCGTCAGCGCGGGCTTTCCCGCAAAATGCAGCCGCAGATTCTCCAGCACCATGTTCTCGCAATCGCGCCAGGTCTCGGCGGTGCTGCCGGCGATGTGCGGCGTGAGCACGACGTTGTCGAGCGCGTGGAAGCGCGGATCCATGTCAGGTTCCTCGACGAACACGTCGAGTCCGGCGCCGGCGATCTTGCGTTCCTGCAAGGCGGCGAGCAGGGCGGCCTCGTCGATGATGCTGCCGCGCGCGATATTCACGATCACGCCCTCGGGCCCCAGCGCCGCGAGGGCGCGCGCGTCGATGATGTGGCGCGTGCCGCCGCCGCCGGGCGTGGACGTCACGATCACATCGGCCCAGCGTGCGAGTTCGAGCGCATTGTCGAAATAACGATACGCCACGTCGCCGCGCGGCTTGCGATTGTGATAGCCGACCGGCATGTCGAAGGCGGCCGCGCGCTTGGCGATCTGCATGCCGATGCGGCCCAACCCGACGATGCCGAGCTTGCGCTGCGCCGCGCGATGCGCGAGTCCACCGAGCCGCGAAGTCGGCCATTTGCCGGCACGCACGAAGCGGTCGCCCTCGACCACGCGGCGGGCGACGGCGAGATAGAGCGCCATCGCATGATCGGCGACGCAGATATCGGTGAGGCCCGGCGTGTTCGTCACCACGACGCCGCGCGCCTTCGCCGCGGGAATGTCGACGCGGTCATAGCCGACGCCGAAGCCGGCAACGAGCTTCAGCTTCGGCAGCGCGACGATCTGCGCCGCCGAGATTCCGCCGCCGCCGGTCGTCACCGCGGCGGTTGCGTCGCGCGCCCGTGGATCCTCGATGGCGACCAGCTCGAACAGGCCGGCGAGCTGCCCGACGAATATTTCGCGCAAGCCCCCGAGATTCACGACGCGCTCAACCATTGGTCATGTGCCGCTTGAGCGAGGCGAGCATCGCGTCGATCTCCGCCTCGGTGGCGTCGAAGCGGCAGACGAAGCGCGCCATGTTGGCGGAGCGGCGCACGAAGCGGATGCCATCGCGTTCCATGCCGTCCATCGCATGGCCGGGCAGATCGAGGAAGATCTCGTTGGCTTCGATCGGCGCCCAGAGCTTCACGCCGGTGATCTGCCGCAGACCCGCATCCATGCGCGTGGCCATCGCATTGGCGCGCGCCGCGTTCTTCAGCCAGAGATCGCCGTCGAGATAGGCGTGGAGCTGCGCCGCCGCGAAGCGCCCCTTCGACCAGACATGGCCAGCGCGGCGGATCTGCCACGCGATGGTCGGCGCGGCCGCTTCGTCGAACACGACGATGGCGTCGCACAGCAGGCCGCCATTCTTGGTCATGCCGAAGGAGAGGATGTCGACGCCGGATCTGATCGTGAGATCGGCGGGCTTGCAGCCGAGCCGTGCAACGGCATTGGCGAAGCGCGCGCCGTCCATGTGCACTTTCATGCCGTGGCGCTTGGCGACCGCGGTCACCGCGCGCACTTCATCGACGCTATAGACGACGCCGAGATCGGTCGCCTGCACGAGATTGACCGATGCCGGCTGCGAACGATGCATCATGCCCTTGCCGGCGCCCGTGATCGCGGCGTCGAGCGCGGCCGGGTCGATCTTGCCGTGCGGCCCGGGCACGGTGACGAGCGGCGCGCCGCCGCTGAAGAATCCCGCGGCATTCACTTCCGAGGTCAGGATATGCGCGCGCTCGTGGCAGAACGCGGCGCCGTGCGACGGCGTGATCGCGGCCATCGCGAGCGCATTCGCCGCCGTGCCGGTCGCCACCGGGAAGACGCGGATTTTGGTCTCGAACAGATCGCTGAAGCGCTGCTGGAGTTCCTGCGACCAAGTGTCGCCGCCATAGCCGGTCGCGGTGTCGTGATTGGCGCGCACCAGCGCCTCGATGATTTCCGGCGAGGCGGCGCCGACATTGTCGCTGCGAAAATCGGGCCCGAGCTTGGGCGGACGCATCTCGTTCATGTACTGATCCCCTGATGACGTGGCCGACCCTAACGGCGTCACGACGATGATGCTAGCGTCGCCGTGTTTGCGCAGAAGCTCAGGAGTGAATGATGCCGACCGAACCGAAAATGTATCTCAACGGGAAGATCGTCGATTACGCGGATTGCAAGATCCACGCGTTCGCATCAGTCGTGAAATACGGCACGGGCGTTTTCGAGGGCCTGCGCGGGTATTGGAATGCCGATGCCAAGCAGCTCTACATCTTCCGCTTGCGTGAACACATGGAGCGCATTCGCTTCGGCATGAAGGCGATGCGCTATGCCGACATTCCCTCGCTGGCGGAACTGGAGCGCTCGATCATCGAGGTCAGCCGCGCCAATGCGATCCGCGCGACCACGCATTACCGCATGATCGCCTATCTCGACGGCGACGACGAACTCGCGACGACCGGCCCGACGGGGATCGTGGTCGGCGCCGTGGTGCGCGGGAGTTCGCCGCGCGTCGAGAAGGGCATGGCGGCGATGATCTCGTCCTACACCCGCATCGCTGACAACGCGATGCCGCCGCGTGTGAAGTGCACCGCCAACTACGTCAACAACCGCGCCGCCGAACTCGAGGCCAAGGCCGGCGGCTATGACGGCGCATTGATGCTGACACAGGAGGGCAAGCTCTCCGAGGCCAGTGGGGCGTGCTGCTTCCTCGTGCGCAATGGCCGGCTGATCACGCCCGACCTCAGCAGCGACATTCTGGAATCGATCACGCGCGAGACGGTGATCGAGCTCGCGCGCAGCAAGCTCGGACTCACCGTCGACGAGCGCCGCATCGATCGCAGCGAGATCGCCGCGGGCGACGAGATGTTCGCCTGCGGCTCCGGCTGGGAGGTGGTGCCGATTCTCTCGGTCGGCCGCATCGACGTGGGTGACGGCAAACCCGGCCCCGTGACCCGCAGCGTGCAGAGTGCCTATTTCGACGTCGTGCATGGCCGCACGAATACGCATCCGACCTGGCTGACGCCGGTGTGGTGAAGCCACGCTGGACTCGCCGCGACGGCAGCAGGCACGATCGAATCTCTGCGGGTGGCGCGGCCGTGCCTAACGGCCATGGCGAGGGAGCTGGGGCGATGGCCGATCGACCGACACGACGCATGATGCTCGGTGGCGCACTGACGGCGGGTGCAAGCCTGACCACCGGCCGATCCGCGCCGGGGCAAGCACAATGGCCGACGAAGCCCGTACGAATCCTGATCTCCTTTCCACCCGGGGGCTCGAGCGATTTCGTCGCGCGCGTGCTGACGCCCTATCTGGCGGAGCAGCTCGGCCAGCAATTCATCGTCGACAACCGGCCCGGCGCCGGCGGCACGGTCGCGGCGGACATCCTCAAGAAGGAAGCGCCCGACGGCTACACGTTCATGATCTCGAACAATGCGCCGTTCACGATCGCGCCGACGCAGTTCAATAAAATTCCTTACGATCCGCTGCGCGACTTCACGCATATCACCTAATCTCGGCTCGACCTTCGGCGGCTTCCTGGCCCATCCGAAAGGCGGCGCGAAGACCATCCCCGAGCTGATCGCCAAGGCCAAGGCGAATCCCGGCAAGCTGACTTTCGGGTCGAGCGGCGTCGGATCGATCGGGCACATCGCCGGCGAGACGTTCCGGCGTCTCGCGGGCATCGACATCCTGCATATCCCATACAAGGGTGCCGGCCCGCTGCGGCTGGATTTCGCGGCCGGCGGCGTCGATATGAGCTTCGAAGGCATCGTCTCGAGCGTCCCGTCGATCCGCTCCGGCGCCCTGGTGGCCCTCGCGGTGGCGTCGGCCGAGCGTTTGCCGCCGGCGCCGGAAGTCCCGACGTTTCGCGAGCAGGGCTTCGACATGACGATCGAGAACTGGCACGGGATGACCGCGCCGGCGCCGCGGGGAATGGTACGTGCCGGAGCGCTAGGACGTGCGCACTGACGTTGCGGCCGGTTTGCTGGTGATGGCGATCGGCATCTTCGGACTCGTCGCGGCGAGCGATCTGGAGCGCGGGACGGCGTTCCGGATGGGGCCGGGTTACCTGCCGGCGCTGCTGTCGTGGGCGATCCTCGCGATCGGCGCCGCGATCGCGCTGATGGGGTATTTCAAGTCGAAGGATGTCCGGCCGCTCCTCGCCGCGCGTCCTCTCCTGGCAATCTGCACCGCGCTGCTGGCCTTCGGTCTGACGATCGACCGCTTCGGCATCCTGATCGCGGTCGCCGCCCTGGTCGGCATCTCCAGTCTCGCCAGCTCCATCACGCGGCACCGCGAGACGCCGGTCGCGATGGCGGTGCTGGCTATCGGGTCGGCTCTGATCTTCGTCACGGGTCTCGGATTGGCGATCCCGCTGGTGCCGCGATGAGCGCGATGGATCTCGTCACGAACCTCGCGCTCGGCTTCGAGATCGCGGTATCGCCCGCCAATATCCTGTTCTGCCTGATCGGCGTCTTCGTCGGGACGCTCATCGGCGTGCTTCCGGGCATCGGTGCGGTCGCCACGATGGCGATGGTCATGCCGCTGACCTTCAAATTCCCGCCGGTGTCTTCGCTGATCATGCTTGCCGGCATCTATTACGGCGCGCAATACGGCGGATCGACGACGGCGATCCTCGTGCGCCTGCCGGGCGAGGCCTCATCGGTCGTCACGTGTCTCGACGGCTACGCGATGGCGCTGCGCGGTCGCGCCGGCGCGGCGCTGACGATCGCCGCGCTCGGCTCCTTTGTGGCCGGCACCTTCGGGACGCTGCTGATCGCGTTGATGGGCCCGGCCTTCACGCGTCTGGCCTTGCTCTTCGGGCCCGCCGATTATTTTTCCTTGATGGTTCTTGGCCTGGTGTCCTCGATCGTGCTGGCCAATGGGTCGGTGCTGAAGGCGGTGTCGATGATCCTGATCGGCATTCTCCTGGGGCTGGTGGGGACCGATCCGAACAGCCCGACGCCGCGCATGACGTTCGATGCGCCCGATCTGGCGGAGGGACTCAACTTCGTCTGCCTGGCGGTCGGTCTGTTCGGCATCTCCGAGATCCTGGGCAATCTCGAGCGTGAGATCGTCCGACCGCCGCCCATCGCGCTGAAGAATCTGTTTCCGACCCGCGCCGAGTTGCGCGCCGCGATCCCCGCGATCCTGCGCGGCACCGGCATCGGTTCAATGCTCGGCGTGCTGCCCGGAAGCGGCGCGATGCTCGCGTCCTTCGCGTCCTATGTGGTCGAGAAGAAGATCGCGCGTGAGCCGGAGCGGTTCGGGCAGGGCGCGATCGAGGGCGTCGCCGGACTGGAATCCGCCAACAGCGCGGGCGCCCAGACCTCGTTCATTCCGCTGCTGACGCTGGGTATCCCGTCGAACGCCGTGATGGCTGTCATGGCCGGCGCGATGGCGATCCAGGGCATCACGCCCGGCCCCAACGTGATGACGCAGCATGCCGGACTGTTCTGGGGAATGATCGTGAGCATGTGGATCGGTAATCTGCTGCTCCTGATCCTCAACCTGCCGCTGATCGGCATCTGGGTGAAATTGCTGCAGGTGCCCTATCGCATCCTCTATCCGGCGATCCTCCTGTTCTGCGCGATCGGCGTCTACAGCATCAACAGCTCGAGCTTCGACGTCTTCCTGACTATCGGCTTCGGGATCCTTGGCTACCTGCTGCTGAAGCTGCAATTCGAGCCGGCGCCGATGCTGCTCGGATTCATCCTTGGTCCGATGATGGAGGATAATCTGAAGCGCGCGATGCTGCTTTCGCGCGGCGATCCGTCGATCTTCCTCGAGCGCCCGATCAGCCTGGCGCTGCTGGTGCTGGCGCTCGGCCTCGTCGTCATGATCTTCCTGCCGCGGTTTCGCACGACACGCGAGGAGGCGTTCAAGGAGTGACGGGACGCGCGCGATGAAGTTGCGGCTGATCCTCAATTCGGGCTTCTCGGGGCCGCATGCCCCGTTCTTCCTGGCGCAGGAGCGCGGCTATTTCGCCGCCGCCGGCCTCGAGGTCGAGTTCGTGGCAGGGGAAGGCGCGGCGGCCATGGTGCCGCTCATCGGTCATGACGGGATCGAGGCCGGTTACGGCGACATGAACGCGCAGATCGATCTGGTTGCGCGCGATCCGGCGAACGCGCCGATCTGCGTCTTCGCGATGTTCAATGCGCCGCCCTTCACGATCGCCATGCGCGCGGATGCGGCGTTGCGCGGATCCGCCGATCTCGCCGGACGGGTGATCAGCGGTCATGCCAATGACGCCGCGCTCAAGGTCTTTCCCGCATTCACAGATGCGCTGGGCATCGCCGCTGGCGCGGTGACGATCCGTCCGTCCTCGGCCGGGCTCGGCGAGCAGGTGCGCGATCTCCTGCTCACGGGACAGGTCGATGGCGTATTCGGCTTCGTCAACACGATCATCGCCGCGCTGGCGCCGCTCGGCATCGACCCCGACCGCATGCTGCGCTTCGTCAACTTCATCGATGTCGTGCCGGATCTGTATTCGAACACGCTGATGGTCTCGCGGCCGCTGGTGGTGCGCGAGCCCGAGACGGTGCGCGCCCTGGTGCATGGCGTGAACCGGGGATTGGTCGACACGCTGGCCGATCTCGATGCCGGCATTGCCGCCGTGGCGCGAGCGCAGCCCAGGATCGACCGCGCGGTGCAGCGCCGACGCCTGCTCGGCACGCTGCGCGCCGAAATGGCCCATCGGAAACCGGCGCGGATCGGCATCGGCGATGTCGACGATGATCGGTTGGCGCGCGCGATCGCACTCCTGGCGCGCAGTTGCGGCCTGCCGCGCGCGCCCGCCATCGCCGACGCGCGCGGCCTGTTCCGCGACGCGGGTCTCGATGTCGCATTCACGCCGGGACGCGGCGCCTACACCGCGGCCGAGCGGCTCGCGACCGAGGATTTCGATGCCGCCTATGGCGATCTCAACGCGCTGATCGAGCTTGCCGCGGCCAATGAGCATGATCTGCCGGTCGGCGTGCTCATGGTGCATGAGCACGCGCCCTCGACGATCACCGTCGCCGCCGGCGGCCGCATCCGCGTGGCGACCGATCTAGCCGGCGGCACGCTCATCGGACATCGCACGGATGTCGCGCTGCGCATGTTTCGCCCATTCGCCCGGTCGGCCGGGCTGCCAAGCGACGCCGTCACGATCGAGACCCGCGAGGCGGCCATGGCGGTGTTGCTGGTCGCGCTGCTCGCCGGCGAGGTGGACGGCGTGTTCGGCTATGTGACGACGCATCTTGCCGCCCTGCGCGCGATCGCGCCGCCGGTCGGTATGCCCACCCGGCTCCTGCGCTACCGTGATGTGTGTCCTGCCTTCTATGGCAGCGCGCTCATGGTGTCGCCACGGCTGCTCCGCGATCAGCCCGATGTGGTGGCGGGGCTCATGGCCGCCTGTCGTCGCGGCATCGTTGCCGCCGCGGCGGACCCGGACGCGGCGATCGCCGCCGTCCTGGACCGGAACCAGGCGGGCGATCGTGATATCGAGCGGGAGCGCTGGCTCGGCACGCTTCACGACGACATGGGGTGTGCAGCGGGCGTGCGCGCAGGGCTGGGCGACATCGATCGGTCGCGGCTCGACACGTCAATCCGGTTGCTCGCGGAGACGGAAGGCTGGCGCCGGGTCCCGTCGGCCGACCGCATCTTCACGCAGCGTTTTTCTTCAGTGCGGTGAAGAGCCGGTCGAGATCCTGCTGGTCGTTGTAGACATGGGGGCTGATGCGCAGGCGGTCGCCGCGCAAGCTCACATGGACGCGCTCCTGCCAGAGCTTCTGCTGGATGTCCGGCGCCCAACCTTTTGGATTGGACAAGCCGATGAAATGGCCGAGGCGGCGATCCGCGCGCGGCGCGCCGAGTCCCAGTTCAGCACCGCGATCGGCGATTTGCGCGGTCATCGGCGCGAGCGTCGCGGCGATCGAGGCGACACTCCATGACAGCAATTGCGTGAGCGCCACCGCCGCCATCGGCATCGAGATGAAGTTGCTGCGCTCGCCCATGTCGAAGCGGCGCGCGCCAGGCTCGAATTCGATGACATGCTCGAACGACCCGCCGCTATTCGCGCGCGCACCGTGGCGATTGAAGCCGTGGAACTCGATGCCCTGGCCCTGCTGGCGATGCGGGGCGACATAGAGGAATCCGAGCACGTAGGGGCAGAACAGCCATTTGTAGCCGGAGCACATGACGTAATCGGGCTGGACGCGCGTGAGGTCGAAGGGCCAGGCGCCGACGGATTGCGTCGCGTCGACCACCAGGGCCGCGCCGCATTTGCGCGCGGCGGCGCCGATCGGCACGAGATCGATCAGGCTGCCGTCGGACCAGTGGCAATTGGGCATCGCGACGATTGCTGTGCGCGCATCGATCTGCGCGAGCACGGCGGCGGTCCAATCGCCATCGGCGGGGCGCTCGACGATGCGCACAGTGCCGCCGGCCTCGATCGCCTTCTTGTGCCACACGTAGAAATTCGATGAATGCTCGTGCTGCGGCACCACGATGTTCTGGCCGCGTGCGATCGACAGATTGGCCGCCGCGACGGCGAGGCCGTAGCTCGAAGACGGGACGATCGCGATGTCCCCGGTCTGCGCGCCGATGATCCGGGCGAACAGCCCGCGCACATCCTCGACGTCGTCGTAGAAGCTCTCGCGCGCGATCGTCCACGGCCGCACGCGGCGATCGATGCCGCCGATCCCCGCTTCGCGTACGCGATTCAGGAACGGGCCGAAATAGGCGCAGTTGATGTAGGCGATGTCGCGGGGGAGATCGAACAGGCTGCGCTGGCAATCGAGGCGTTGCGCCGTGGTCGTATCGGGCATATCGGATTCTCCCCCGCTTCAACTCAGATCTGGCCGAGATAGTCGCGCTTGCCGATTTCGACGCCGTTATGGCGCAGGATCGAGTAGGTCGCGGCGTGGTGGAAGTAGAAATTGGGCAGCGCATTGCCCAACAGATAGCGCTGACCCTTGAAAGTCGTCGGGTTGCCGCCGATCGGGATCGTGACGTCGCGCTCTTCCGAGCCGTCGATCTGCGCCGGCTTGAACGACTTCACGAACTCGAGCGTCTTGTCGATGCGCGCGCGCAATTCGGCGAAGCTGGTCTCCTTGTCTTCCCATTTCGGCGGCTCCTGGCCGGCGAGACGCGCGGTCGGACCCTTGGCGAAATCCGAGGTCAGCTGAACCTGGCGGGTCAGCGGGAACATGTCCGGGAACAGGCGCGAATTGAGCAGGACGCTGGGATCGATCTTCTTCGCCGTGGCGTGCGCCTCGGCCTTGTCGAGAACGACGCGCAGGCTGGTGAGCATCTGCACGAAGACGGGAACCGAGGCTTGATACATGGATAGAGGCATGGGCGAACTCCTGAATGGGTGAAGCGCCGGCACACGGCGCGCGGTGGCAGGACTCTACGCGACGTGCCGCGTGGAATCAGTGCCGGTATTGTTACGCCATCACCGCCCCGTCAGACGATGCGAGGAATGCATGACCGACCCCCGACTGGAGACTCCGACCGGCAAGCGCCGGGCCCGCGCCTTGGGAATCACCTTCCAGGGACAGCCGGGAAGATGGAATGCGATCACCGATGTCGCCGGCGTGGAGGTCGGCTATCGCACGATGATCCGCGGCGAGGGACCGCTCGTGGTCGGGCGAGGCCCGGTGCGCACCGGTGTCACGGCGATCCACCCGCGCGGGCGCGCCGGCGCCGGCGGGCCGGTCTTCGCCGGCGTCCACAGCCTCAACGGCGCGGGCGAGATGACGGGCTTCGTCTGGATCGAGGAAGCCGGCCGGACCGAATTGCCGATCGTCATCACCAATACGCATTCGGTCGGGCTGGCGCGTGATGCGTTGGCGAAATGGATGGTGCGGAACTTCGCCGCGCGCATGGAGCGCTGGGTGCTGCCGGTCGCGGCCGAGACCTATGACGGGCATCTCAACGACATCAACGGATTCCACGTCACCGATGTCGACGTCTTCGCGGCGCTCGACACGGCGGCCGGCGGCGCGCTCGACGAGGGCAGCATCGGCGGCGGGACGGGGATGATCTGCTACGAGTTCAAGGGCGGTTCGGGCACCGCGTCGCGCCAGCTCGCGCTCGACGGCGGCGCCTATCATGTCGGGGCTTTCGTGCAGGCGAATTTCGGCACGCGCGAGCAACTGGTGATCGGCGGCCTGCCGGTCGGACGCTGGCTCACGGCGAATGCGCCCGGTCTGCCCGATCATGGTTCCGTCATCGCCATCATCGCGACCGATCTGCCTCTCCTGCCGCATCAATTGAAGCGCTTGGCGCGGCGCGCGGCGCTCGGCATCGGCCGCAGCGGATCGATCGCCGGGCATGGCTCGGGCGACATCTTCCTCGCCTTCTCGACCGGCAATGCCGAGTTCTTCGCCGCGAACGCGACGCTGCGCCGGCTGGACGCGTGGCCCGACGAGGGACTCAACCCGGTGTTCGAAGCGGTGATCCAAAGTGTCGACGAGGCCGTGCTCAACGCGCTGGTGGCGAATGCGGACATGCACGGGCGCGACGGGAATTTCGTCCCGGCGCTGCCGCATGCGCCGATCGAGCGCTGGTGCCGCGCACCCGTCTGAGTTGTCGCTGCGCGTGACCGGGTCTACTCCCCCTCCGCTTGCCGCCCTGCTTTCGCCGCGTTGACACCCGGTGTGACCCACGGGATCCTCGCGGGGTCGTTCGCGCTGGTCATTCGGTGCCGTGCAAGGGCCGCGCGAGGAGGCGAGTGATGGAGCCGCACCAGGAATCGAAGGCCCCGGCCTCGGGGCCACGCTATGCGGCCTTCATCAGCTACCGGCATGTCGATCGCGACCGGCGCTGGGCGGAATGGCTGCTCGAGGCGCTCGAGCGCTACCACGTGCCACGCCGGCTCCGCGCGCAGGGCTATCCCGATCGCATCGGACATGTCTTTCGCGACGAGGACGAGCTGCCCTCGTCGTCGGATCTCAACGACCAGATCAAACAGGCGCTGGCGCGCTCGGACTATCTGATCGTGATCTGCTCGCCCGATACGCCGGCCTCGGCATGGGTGTGCCGCGAGATCGAGCTGTTCTGCGAGATGGGGCGCGGCGACCGCATCCTGGCGCTGCTCGTCGATGGTGAGCCGGATCGCAGTTTTCCGCTCCCGTTGCGACGCCGGCCGCGGCAGATCGCGGACGCCGGCGGCGTCACGCGCACGGAGATCGAAATCGTCGAGCCGCTGGCGGCCGATGTCCGGCCGCGGGCCGATCGCTCCGAGCGTCAGACCAAGCATCTCGCGCGGCTGCGGATCCTCGCCTGTCTGCTGGGCTGCACCTTCGACGATCTGCGGCAGCGCGATCATCAGCGTCAGCAGAAGCATCGCCTCTCGGTGGCGGCGATGCTGGTCGTCGCGCTGCTCGGCGCCATCGCGGGCGGTGGTGTGTGGTGGGATCAGACCCGACTCAAGACCGCCCATTTCGCGGCGATGACCAGCCGCTGGGGCGTTCCCGAGGGCATTGGTCCGCTGAGCGAGGACGAGCGCGGCCGGCGTGCGCTCAGTCACCGTTTCGAGAGCCGTGGCGGCCGCGTGGTGCGCGTCGTCAAGGAAAACAGCTGGGGCGTCCAGGTCACGGCCTCGAATGTCATCAGCTTCTGGTCCGATTTCTCAGAATGGCGCATCCATTATCTCGCCGAAGGCGGCATCGACCGGATCGAGCTGCGCGGACCGACCGGTGTGGTCGTGCGCGACGAGTCCTTCGCCGCCGATCTCGGCGTCGTGAAATTCGATCGCAAGGGCCGCGCCCAGGTTCAGGATGGCGCCGGCAGCATGTTGAGCTCCATCGAGGGCGCCGGCGAGCTCGGCCAACGATCGCTCATCACGCAGCATCGTCTGACCTTCGATCGTGACGGCTTCGTGGTCGAGCGGCGCTACGAAGACAATTTCGGCAAACCACAGGCGGATTCGACCGGCGCCTATGGCAAGCGCTATCGCGTCGATCCGCGCGGGCTGGTGGTCGGCGAGGAGGAGATCGCCGCGGACGGCCGCGTCCATGTGCTGCGCAACCAGCTCTCGACGATCACGCGCGCGTTCGATCAGCGTGGCGAGCTGCTCACCGAGCGCAATGTCGACACCGAGGGTCGCGCCTTCATGGCGTCGGGCGATTATGCGATCCAACGCTTCGAGCGCGACGCCTGGGGGAATGTGCTGCGGGTCACCCATCATCATCCCGCCGTGGCGCCGGCATCCGAACCGCTCGCGTTCACCAAGGATGGCCATGCCGGCTATCGGATCGATCGCAACGAGCGCGGCGACGAGATTCGCCGCAGCTATTTCGGTGTCGACGAGAAGCCCGTCCTCCATAATGACGGATACGCCAGTTACGAGCGCAAGATCCGCGACGGCCGAACGCTGGAGACCGCCTATTTCGACGGCGAGGGCAAGCCGAGTTTCGACAAGGGCGGCTTCCATCGCGTCGGCGCCCGCTACGACACGAGCGGCAATCGCACGGAGTGGATCTATTTCGGGATCGCCGGTGAGCCGGTGCTCGCCTATGACGGCTACGCGCGCGCGGTCGTCAGGTTCGAGAACGGCGACCGCGTCGAGACCGCGCATTTCGGGACGGACGGCAAGCCGATCGTCATCAAGGACGGCTATTCCCGCGCCACCCGCCGCCTGGTCAACGGGTTGCTCGTGGAGTGGCGCTACTTCGGCGCCCAAGGCGAGCCCGTGCTGTCCACGGAGCGCTATCACCTCGCGCGCGCGGCGCATGACGGCCGGGGCAACCAGATCGAGGTGGCCTATTTCGACACCGCGGACAGGCCGACCCGTCACGGCGACGGCCATGCGCGGCACGAGGCGATCTTCAACGAGCAGGGCTTCCGCATCGGCCTTCGCTATTTCGACACGCAAGACAAGCCGACGCTGATCAAGCGCAAATTCGCCAAGATCGAGACCGTCTATGACGAGCTCGGGCAGCCGCGCGAGACGCGGTTTTTCGATCAGCTCGGCCAGCTGACCCAGACGGCGGAGGGCTATGCCCGCATCGTCCGTCGGCACGAGCGCGGTAAAGTCGTGCGCGAGCAGCTGTTCGATGCGCTCGGCAATGGCGTGGCATCCGCGGATAGCGGCTGCCTCCTATGGTCGGTGAGCCGCGATTCGCGGGGCGAGATCCTTGAAGACATCTGCCATGACGCGGCGGGCTTGCCGGTGCACGGCACGGACCGCGCGCCGATCCGGCGCAACGACTACGACCCGCGCGGCCGTCGCCTGGCGCAGCGGGGATTCGACGCCGCGGGCGCGCCGGTCGCGATCAATGGCGCCGTCGCCGTGACCTACGAGCACGATGAGCGCGGCAACCGGCAGCGGACCATCTGGCGCGATGCGGCGAACCAGCCGGTCGTCAATCGCGACGGCTACGCTGCCGTCGAGAACGCGTATGACATGCGCGGCAACATCGTTCTCTCGCGCTTTCTCGGCGCCGACCTCAAGCCGAAATTGCAGCCCGAGGGTTTCGCGGAGAGACATCGGCGCCATACGCTGTGGGGTGTCCAGGTCGGGGACTCCTTCTACGGCGTCGGGCAGGAGCGCGTGACGACCCAGAACGGTTACTGGCGCTGGGAGGGCGACGTCGACGAGCGCGGTCAGCTGCACGAGCTGCGCCACTACGACACGACAGATCGTCTCGCGCGCCGGGCCGAAGGCTACGCCATCGAGCGGCGTCGCTACGATACGCGCGGCAACCGCACACGCTCGGAGTATTTCGACGTGGACGGCAAGCGGGTCCTGATCCAAGACGGCTACGCGATCGAGGAGGTGGCGTTCGACGCGTATGACCGGCCGGTCGGATGGATTTATTTTGGCGTCGACGAGAAGCCGCGTGCCGACAGAAACGGCATCGCGCGCAGGATCATCGGCCGCGACGCCCGCGGCAACCGCGTCGACTGGCAGTTCTTCGGAGCGGACGGATTGCCGACCGCTCTCGGCGCGGGCGTGCACCGCGCCGTCATGCGCTACGACCCCTTCGATCGCGAGATCGAGCGGCGCTTCCTCGGTGCCGAGGGCACGCCGGTGCCGGGCCCCGAAGGTGCTGCGATCGTCCGCGCCGAGTACAATTACCGCGGCCAGCGCATCGGCATCTCGATGCTCGACGTGCAGGAGAAGCCGGTCGACAGCGCTCGCGGCTATGCGCGCGAAACCGCCGATGTCGATCGCGATGGCAGGGTGTTGCGGCAGCGGCGTTTCGATGCCG
>JANNTF010000627.1:0-9960 GCA_031403455.1 Alphaproteobacteria bacterium
GTCGCCGCCGCGCTGATGCAGACCGGCCCGCTGCGCTGGCACGACGCGGGCGCGGGCGACATCGCCGCCGATCCGCTGGCGCTGGGCGACGTCGTGCTGGCGCGCAAGGAGACGCCGACGAGTTACCACCTGGCCGTCACGCTCGACGACCATCTCCAGGGTGTGACTCTGGTCACGCGCGGCGTCGATCTGTTCCATGCCACGCACATCCATCGCCTGCTGCAGGCGTTGCTCGAGCTGGATGTGCCGCGCTGGCATCACCACGCGCTCATGCTCGGCGCCGATGGGAATCGCCTGGCCAAGCGCAGCAATGCGCCGACGCTGCGGTCGCTGCGTGCCAGCGGAGTCACCGCGGCCGAAACGCGACGGCAGCTCGGCGTCGCATGACGCGGCCGGCGATCAGGCGGCCCGCTGCGCTCCCGCGACCGCTGCAACCGGAAACGTGACCGTCACGGTCGTGCCGACGCCGACGCTGCTCGCGATTTCCAAAGTGCCGCCATGCAGATCCACGAACGCCTTGGTCAGCGGCAGGCCGAGCCCGGTGCCTTCGTATTTTCGCGCGAGGCTGCTGTCGACCTGGCCGAACGGCGCGAGCGCGATCGGGATCTCGTCCGGGCTCATGCCGATCCCGGTGTCGTTGATCGCCACCGCCACCATGTCCGCGCATCGCCGCGCCGTGAGCGTGACGCGGCCACCGGCGGGCGTGAATTTGATCGCGTTGGACAGCAGGTTGAGCAGGATCTGCTGCAGCTTCACGCTGTCGGCATGGATCGCCGGCAGGCTGGCGACATCGGCCACCGTGAGCGTGAGATTGGCGCGCGTGCTCGCCTCGACCATCATGCGCCGGCATTCCTCGAACACGTCATGCAGCGCGACCTCGCTCAGATCGAGGGTCAACTTGCCGGCCTCGCTCTTCGCGATCGACAGGATGTCGTTGATGATATTGAGCAGGTGGCCGCCGCTGCGAAGGATGTCGCCCGCGTATTCCTTGTACTTGGGCTGGCCGACCGGCCCGAAGATTTCGCTCGAGATCAGCTCGGAGAAGCCGATCACGGCGTTGAGCGGCGTGCGCAGCTCATGGCTCATGTTGGCGAGGAACTCCGTCTTGGCGCGGCTCGCGGCCTCGGCGCGGTCACGCGCCTCGCGCAGCACGGTCTCGCGTTCCTTGAGGACCGTGATCTCGGACCAGATCGCGACGAAGCCGCCCTCGGTGATCGCGCTTCGGGCGATGCGCAGCCAGCGTCCGTCGGCGAGCTGCGCCTCCTGCGTGCCCGACTCCGCGGATATCGACGCGTCCCCCGACGGGTCCATGTCAGCGGGCGAACGCAAGAGCCCCTGCGCGCGGGCCGCTTCGAGCATGGCGTCGTACTGCGTACCCGGCACGAAGGCGAGAGTGAGATCAGGCAGGAAGGCGCGCGCCTGCGAATTCGCCAGCAGCACGGCGCCGTCGGAATCGACCAGGACGACGCCCTCGCGCGAGCCCTCGAGTGCGTCGACGAGGCGCGTCTGCGCGGATCGCCGCTGGGCACGCTCGCGTTCGACCATCACGCGGATGTTGTCGCGCATCGACGCCATCGAGCGCAGCAATTGACCCAACTCGTCGGCGCCCCCCGGTGGAATGTCGACCTCGAGATGACCGTCGGCGATGTTGCCGGCGACGTGCGATGCCGACGCGATCGCGGAGACCATCCGTCTCGCCAGCAGGCCGGAGATGATGGCCGACAGGATCAGCGCGAGCAGGACGGCGCCGATGGCGAGGAGCCGCTGCCGCTCGATCGTCGCGAGGGATTGCTGCCGGCCACGGAACGCGTCGCCGGCCACGAAATTGATGAGCAGCTCGAACGCATCGATGACGCGCGACACGGCCGGGGCGTGCGTGGGGACCGATGTAGGAAGCAGGACGGCCGCCCGGGCGAGGGCCAGCCACTCCGTCACGGCGTCGATGGTCCCATCGATGGCGGCGACGGAGTCCGCCGACAATACGCGTCCGCGCGCCAGTGTCAGATCCTCCAACACGGCTTCACCCGCCACGGCGAGTCGTTCGTCGAGTCCGTCCCTGCTGCGCGTCGGCATCGCCAGCGCCTCGGCGAGATCGGCGCGCAAGGCGGTGAAGCCGGCCTGCGCGGCCCGGGCATGATTGACGCTCATCAGCGAGCGGTCGAAGGCTTCGACGACCAGCGCACCTGACAGCTTGATCGACCGCACGGCCGACCAGCCGAAGACAGCCATGATGGCCGCCATCGCCAGAAAGGCGAGCAGCATCTTGCGGCGGATCGTAAGCGAACGGCCGGTGCCGGCCGGCCGCTGCGGGAGGGTCTGTTCGAACACGGCGGGCGTCGGGAGCCAGCATCACCGCTCAATGCTTTATGATTCTTTAAGCGTGCTTTGGTTAGAACGTCGTCCATGCTCAATCGGTTTCTATCGAGCGTCGAGCGGCTCCCGATCATGCTCCTGTTCATCCTCGGACTCGCGCTATCGCCGCTTCTCGCACTGGCCGACGGCGTCGTACGCCAGACCGGCACCAGCTTCATGCCGCGTCAGATCGCCCTCGAGCGTGGTGCGAGCCTCGTCATCACCAACGACGACCCGTATGTCCATCATGTCTACATCGAATCGTCGCAGTTGAACTTCGACTCCGGCGAACAGCGCCCTGGCCAGAGCACGAACATCAAGTTCAACGCCTCGGGCGCCTATCTCGTGCAATGCGCCATCCACCTGAAGATGCGCCTCAGCGTCAACGTGCGCTGAGCCGTTCCGTCCACCCATCACAGAAGCGATCCATGATCTCGACCTCGCGATTCATTCTCGCCGCCTTCGCCATCGCGCTCACCAGTCCGGTCGCGTCGGCGCTGCAGGTCGTCGGGCTGACACCGGACAACCGCCTCGTCACGTTCGACACGGAGCGCCCGAAGATCACCGCGCGCGTGGCCGCCACCGGTGTCGAAGGCCGACTGATCGGCATCGACGTGCGCCCGGCCGACGGGCGTCTCTACGGCGTCGATGACAAGGGCACCATCTACGTATTGGCGATGCCCCAGGGTACGGCGACGATCGTCGCCCGGATCGCGCAACCGATCGCGACCGCCCCCAAGGCGATCGTCGATTTCAACCCGCAGGCCGATCGCCTGCGCGTGATCAACATCGCCGGCTCGAGCCTGCGGATCGTGACCGAGAGCGGTGCGGTCGTCGTCGATGGCCGCCTGCGCTACGCCGACAGCGACCCGAACCAGGGCAAGTCGCCGACGATCACGACCGGCGCCTACACCAATGCTTTCGCCGGCGCGCGCGGGACAGAGCTCTTCAACATCGATACGGCCCTCGATCTCCTGGTGCTGCAGAGCCCACCCAATGACGGCGTACTGCAGACCAAGGGTAAGCTCGGCGTCGATTTCTCGCCGGCCACCGCCTTCGACATCACGCCGACGGCCGATGGCGGCAACCTGGCCTATGCGGTGTCCAACCGGACCCTGTACCGCATCGACCTGGCCACCGGACGCGCCAAGCGCGGCGGGCGGATTTCAGGCCTCGATGCCGATCTGATCGATATCGCCATCACCCACGCGAAGCGCTGAGGCGCGGCCTCGACGCTCTCAGTTGATCGTCGAGGCCTCCGTGAGCTGCGGACCGAGATTGAGGAAGCCGTCGGGCTGGTAGCCGTAATCGACATTCGACCGGCGCGCCCAGACCGAACGGCTTTCGGTCAGTGCGACGGCGCAGACCTCGTCGATGATCTTGCGCTGGGCGCCGATCCAGAGTTCGCGCTGCTTGCCGGCATCGGTCTCGGTGCGCGCTGCTTCGATCTCGGCATCGGCGACCTTGCAATGCGAGAAGTTCGTCACGGCGGTCGGCGTCTGAACGATCGACCGGGAGTGATAGAACTGGGTCAGGTAGATGTCCGCGACCGGGAAGCGGGCGGCCGAGTAGTGGATGATCCCGCTCAGATTCTGCCGGATCTGGGCATGGAACGTCTGATGGTCGACGAGGTCGATGACGAGGTCGATACCCGCGCGCTTGAGCTGCGCCTGCACGACCTGGATGGTCGAGAGCATGCCGGGGAGCTGGGTATGGATCGTCTTGATCTGCACGCCATTGGGATAGCCAGCTTCGGTCAACAGCTGCTTGGCCTTGGCAATGTCGAGCTGCGGGATCGGCGCCGCATTGTCGCTGCCGACATAGCCCGAGGGAATCACCGACGTGCCGGGGAATTGCAGGAGCGGGCCGCGCGCGCGCGATAGCTCCTCCCGATTGACCGCATGCGCGATCGCAAGGCGCACGCGCTTGTCGTCGAGCGGCTTCTGGGTGGTGTTGAGATGCAGCAGGCTGAACTCCGCCGGCCGGATGACATCGACGATGGTGTTGGGCAGATTCTTCGTGCGCTCGGCCCAGATCTGATCCTGGCGGCCGTAGATCACCTGGATCTCGTTCGCCTGGAAGGCGAGGTCGCGGCTGGCATCGGATTGGATGAAGCGATAATGCACGGTGTCGATCTTGGGCTTGCCGCGGAAATGGCCGGCGTGGGCGGCGAAGCTGACGCGGTCATTCGATTTGTGTTCCTGGAAGGCGAAGGGCCCCGTGCCGATCGGATTGATCTTGAAGTCGTCGCCGAATTGTTCGACCGCCTTCTTCGAGACGATGAAACCGCCCTGGTAGTTGAGCAGCGAGCCGAGCAGGAAGGGCACGCGATTCTTGAGCTTGATGCGCACAGTGTGCGAATCGACCGCCTCGACCGATTCGACGGCGGCGAAATCCGACGCGAAGGCCGAGCTCTTCGCGTCGCCGGCGCGCTTGAGCGAGAACACGACGTCATCCGCCGTCAGCTCGCCGAAGCCCTTGTGGAACTGCACGCCGCGGCGAAGCTTGAAGGTCCACGTCAGCCGGTCCGCTGAAGTCTCGAAGCTCTCGGCGAGATCGGGCTCGAGCTGGTCGAGTGCGATGGTGCCCGGCTTCGTGCGCATCAGCCCGTTGAACATCCAGCTCGCCAGCGGGCGATCCTGGGTCGTGACCATGCGATGCGGATCCATCTGCTGGACGTCCTGCGCGGCCATGCCGACGCTCAACACCTTCTGAGCCAGGGCCGGCGCGCTGGCCAGGCCGAGTGCCGTCGCCGCGAGCAGCAGCGTTTTCGTCGTCTTCATCGTCGAGCCTCCCGTTTCATTGAATGACGTCATGATACGCGCGCCGAGCCCGGCAAGCACGCGAAGCGCTCGACCGTGAAATCCGCGATCGGCGAAGCGCTGCGCCCGTCGACGATCATCTCGGCCACGACCTCGCCGATCGCCGGCCCCAGCTGGAAACCGCGACCGTTGAAGCCGAAGGCATGGATCAGATTGGGCGTCGTGCCGCTCGGACCGATCACCGGAAGATCGTCCGCGACCCCGCCGTCGAAGCCGGACCAGGTGCGGATGATTTGCGCCGTACGCAGCTGCGGCAGGATCTCGAGCGCGCGCGCCATCGCCCCACGGGTGACGTCGCTGCGCGGCCGCGAAACCTCCGTGGCCACGTCGCCCCAGCCGCGCCCGCCGCCGAAGACGACGTTGCCGCGCTCGACCTGACGCACATAGACGTTGCCACCACACACGCCGATCGACTGTCGGATGAAGAACGGCAGCGGCTCGGTGACGACCATGTTCGGGCACAGCGGCGCGATCGGCACCGACTCGCCGAACCAGGACGCGACTTCGCCGCCCCAGTAGCCGGCGACGTTGACGAGGTGGCGCGCGCGCACCGCATCGCCGGCCGTATCGATCTCAAACTCGACCCCGGTCCAACGCGCATGCGTCACGCGCTGGAACTCACGGATCTCGACGCCCGCCACACGTGCCGCACGCGCATAGGCGGGTCCCACGAGGCGCGGATTGGCTTGACCGTCCTCGGGCGAGATCGACGCGCCGATCACCGCTGGGCCGAGCCAGGGAATGGCCGCGCGCACCGCGTTGCCGCCGATGACGCTGAGATCGAGCCCGAAATCGCGCGCCGCGCGTGCATAGCTCTCGAGCTCCGCCATCTCGGCATCGTCGCGCGCGAGCTTGATGTGCCCAGTCGCCCGGAACTCGCAATCCTCGCCGACGAGCGCCGGCAGCCGGCCCCAGATCTCGCGCGCGCGATGCGCCAGCGCCATCTCGCGGAAATCCCGCCCCTGCCGCCGCACGCCGCCGAAATTCGTGCCGCTCGCCATCGCGCCGCACGCGCCCTTCTCGAGCAACACGACGCTCAAGCCGCGCCCGCGCAGCGCGAGCGCCGCCGCGCAGCCGGCCACTCCGCCGCCGATGATCGCGACGTCCGCCTGAGGCCGAGTCACGTCAGGAGTTCCGGCAGGATCGGAATCGGCTTCACCGGCGGCTGGCCGCGCAGACGCCCGGAGCGCTCCAGCGGCGCGCCGCGCGCGCGCGCGAGCAACTCGGCGGCCGCCAATCCGCACATCCGGCCCTGGCATCGCCCCATGCCGATCCGCGACAAGGCTTTCAGGCGATTCATCTCGGCCGCGTCCTTGTCGCGCGCCGTCGCGCGCAGCGTTCCGACATCGATGCCTTCGCAACGGCACAGCATGACGTCGTCGGCCACCGCATCGAGAAGATGGCCGGGAAACGGATAAGCGGCTTCGAGGCCGCGCCGGAAGCGATCGAGCCGCGCGAGCCGGCCGTCGAGGAACGCCGCGCGGTTGACGTCGAAGCTGCGCCCGAGATCCTCCAACACCGCCAGCGCCGCGCGTTCGCCCGCGAGTTCGGCCACGTCCGCGCCGCCGATGCCCGCCCCGTCGCCCGCGACATAGACACAACGCTCGGACGTACGCCCGGCGCCGTCGCGCTCGGGCAGGAATTGTCGCGTGCGAGGCTCGAAGCCGAACCGGCATCCCGCGAGATCGGCAAGCTGGGTCTCCGAGCGCAGCCCGAACGACGCGCCGAGCGCATCGCAAGCGATCGCGTGATCGCGGCCACCGGCTTCGAAGCGGACGCGTTCGACATGGCCGTCGCCCTCGACACGCGGCCGGCGCACGTCGCTGTGCATGACGACTCCCGCGCGCTTGAGCTGCGCCACGTAGTAGACGCCCTTCGCCAGCGTCGCGGGCGCGGCCAGCATCCGCGGCGCGGCGCGCAGCTTGGCGCTGAAGGGTGTCGCGTCGAGCACGGCGGCGACATCGGCGCCCGCCTTCACGTATTGCCACGCGACCAGCGGCAGCAGCGGGCCGGCGCCCAGAAAGACGACGCGCCGACCGATGCCGCAGCCCTGGCTCTTGAGCGCGATCTGCGCGCCGCCCAGGGCGTAGACGCCGGGCAAGGTCCAGCCCGGAAACGGCAGGGCCAGATCGGTCGCGCCGGTGGCCAGCACCAGCGCGTCGAAGTCGAGACGCGACGCGCCCGCGGGGCCCAGCAGATCGAGCGCCTGCTGAAAGCAGCTCCACACCAACGTGTCCGGCAGGTACGCGATGCGCTCACCCAGATCATGCAACGCCCGATGCACGCGCGCCGCCTTGGCGGCATCGAAACCGTAGAGATCGCGCGCCGGGCGTTCGGCGCCCGGTGGCGGCTGCTGATAGATCCGTCCGCCCGGCCGCGGCGCCTCATCGATCACCGTCGGACGAAGCCCGGCGCGCGCCAGGACGCAAGCCGCCTGCACCCCCGCGGGACCGGCGCCGACGATCACGACGCGGGGATCACCCAACGCGTGGATCCGTCACGACGTGCATGCCCGCGGCGACGAGCGTCGTGCAGGCGCGCAGGCGCGTGCCGTCGGCCATCCCCACCCAGCAATCCTGGCATGCCCCCATCAGGCAGAATCCGGCGCGCTTCTCGTCCGCGAACTCGAATCGCCGCAATGCCGGGGCATGCAGCAGGATGGCCGCCATCAACGTGTCGCCGGCATGGGCATGCGCCGGCGTGCCATCGACGGTGAATGGAATGGTCGCGCCGCCGCGCGGTTTCAATCGAACGAACTGCATGTGCGGACCGACGTTACACAGGCTGGCCACGCGGCGTCGAGGGGCCGCAAGCTCACATCAGCGGTTCGTGGCGCCAGTTCACCAGCAGCTCCGCCACGGCCGCGCTGTTGGGCAACTCGATGAGGGTGCAGGCGAGCAGCGCGAGATCCTCGGGTTGAGTCACCTGCGCCATGTCGAGCTCGGCATGGTGCGAGGCGAGATCGGTGTTGACGAAGCCGGGGCACAGCGCGGTCGAGCGGATCCCGTGCTCCCAGCCGGCGCGCCGGACGGCATGGTTGAGCGCGATCACCGCATGCTTGGCCATCTGGTAGCCGGCATTGAGCCCCAGGACGCGCTTGCCGGACAACGACGCCAGATTGATCACCCGACCGGTACCGCTCACCTTGAGATGCGGGAAGGCGGCGCGCAGGACCCGGAACGGCGCCTTCACATTGATGTCGAGCAAGGCATCGAGATCGGCGTCGGTTCCGGTCTCGAGCTGGACCTGCGGGGCGATGCCTGCATTGTTCACCAGCACGTCGATGCGCCCGAAACGCGCCATGGTGGCGGCAACCCAGGAATCGCCCGCGGCGGCCTCGCGCGCTTCGTAGCGGGTCAGGAACAACGCGTCGCGCGAAACGCCGGCGAGCGCCGCCACCGGCGTGTCGGGCTTGCGCACGCCAAGGCTCAGTCGAAATCCGCGCCGCGTCAGTTCGCGTGCGATCGCCAGCCCGATGCCTCGGGTCGCGCCCGATACCATCGCCACACGTTCGTTCGTCATGGACTTGTCCCCTGCTCGAAATCGGAAACGCGCCGTGCGCGCCGGCGCCACCGTACTACGCCCACGCGGGTTCAGGCGGCGCTGACGATACCGGGCTGCGCGGCGGTAACGGGCGGCAGAATGCGCGCGGCTGGCAGCGTGATCGTGACGATCGTGCCGCGTTCCATTTCGCTTGCGAGCCGGAGAGTGCCGCCGTGCAGTTCCAACAATCGGCGCGAAATCGCCAGACCCAGACCGGTGCCACTGGAGTCGCGCACCGCGATCTGCGTCCCCCGCTGGAACGGCTCGAGCACACGTTCGAGATCCGCGGCCGGAATTCCCGGCCCGTTATCCGTCACGGTGAGTGTCAATCCCGTCGCCGCGCAAACCTCGGCGCGCAATGTGACCGTGTCGCCGATATGCGTGTAGCGGACGGCATTCACCATGACATTCAGCAATACCTGGCGCAGCGCGCGCTCATCGGCCCGCAAGCGCACGCCGGGGTTGTCATCGACGAGACTCAAGTGGATCTCGCGCGCATCCGCCTGCGTGCGCATGAGCGCCAAGACCTCCGCCAGGAGACTACGCAACGGAAACTCCGAATCGTCGATGCGCTTGACGCCGGCATCGATCTTGGAAAGGTCCAACAGATCGTCGATCAGCGAGAGGAGATGCGTGCCGCTGCGGTGGATGTAGCCGAGATACTCGGCGCGTTTGGCGCCGTCCACATCGCCGCGCAGCATGAGTTCGGAGAACCCGATCACCGCATTGAGCGGCGTGCGCAATTCGTGGCTGACATTGGCCAGAAATCGGGATTTGCCCGTACTGGCGTCCACGGCGCGGATGAGCGCCGCCTGCTGTTGCGCACGCGAGGTGTCCAACGTATCGGCCATCGCGTTGAAGGCCTGGATCAGTTCGCGGCCATCGCGCAGCACGCGGCCTGCGCCGTCGTTGGCGCGCGCGGATGTATCACCGGCGGCGCGCCGGCGTGCCGCCGCGATGACTGCGCGTACCGGCGCCAGAACGAGCAGCGATGTCACCGCGGCGAGAATCAAGGCCATGACGAGGCCGCTGATCAGGACGATCAGGATGGATCGCCGCACCCTGTCCGCCTGCGCATGCAACTCCGAGAGCGGCTGCGGCACCATCACGCCCCACCCCGTGCCTGCGACCGGCGCATAGGCGGCGATCATGTCCGCCTTGAAAGCAGGCGAATGGAATTCGGCGATCCCCCGCTCACCCTGGCGCATCTTCTGGACGACCGGTAGCTTCGAAAGGTCCCGCA
>JANNTF010000628.1:0-5164 GCA_031403455.1 Alphaproteobacteria bacterium
CTGGCACCGAGCTACGCGTCGGCGCACAACAATCTCGGCGCTGTGCATGCCGAACGCGAGGATTACGACCGCGCAGCAAGCTGCTTCGCGCGCGCCATCCAACTCGGCGCCGCCGATGCCGATACCCACGCCAACCTCGCGCTCGCGCATGCGGGACGCGACGCGGGCGACATGGCGTTGACGGCCCTCGAAGCGGCGCGCAGCGCCGGCCTCAGCGGCGCCAGGCTGGACATCGCGTACGGCGCGGCCTTGCTGGCCGTCGGACGTCATGCGCAAGCCGTCGCCGCCTTGTCGGACGCGGCCCAGCGTTGGCCCGCCGAGTCGGAGGCCTGGCACAATCTCGGTTTCGCTTTGGCCAAGCAGGGATGCTTCGAGGCGGCGCGTGACGCTTTCGATCGCGCCCTGGCTTTGGCGCCGGGTCGCGCGGCATCGCATCTCAGCCGTGGTCTCGTTCGACTGTCGCTGGGTGACTACAGCGGCGGCTGGGCCGATTGCCGGATGAAGCGTGACGGGCCGGCATGCCGAGGCTCGAGCCCGCTCGCTTTGCCTGCCGTACTGGACGGACGGACCATTCGGGTCACACGCGACCAGGGGGTCGGGGACGACCTCTTTTTCCTTCGCTTTGCACCGTTGCTTCAGGCGCGTGGCGCGCGCGTAGCCGTGGACGTGGATCCGCGCCTTCACGCGATGCTCGCCAGAATAGGGTTCGCGATAGGTGGAAATTGGGATGACGCGATCATGTCCGGCGACTTGCCGTTCCGCCTCGGGCACACCGAGGAGTCCGGCTGTCCGGCCGCGCTGCGCTTGGATCCGGTCCCAGAACTGGTCTGCGCGCAGCGCGCGATACTGCAGTCCTCTGGACCGCGACCGTGGATCGCCGTCAGCTGGCGCGCCGGCGTCCAAGGGCAGATGAAGCGGGCGCCGGCGCAGGACATCGCCGCAATGCTGCGCCCCGTGGCTGGAACGGTTGTCTGTGTTCAGCGCGACCCGCAGCCCGATGAACTCGCCTCGTTCACCGCCGCGCTGGGCCGCCCCGTTCTCGATGCGACGCCGACCAATGCGGATCTCGAAGCCATGCTGGCGTTGATGAGCGTGGTCGACGAGCACGTCGCGGTGAGCAATACCAATCTGCATCTACGCGCGGCGACCGGGCGGCAGACGCGCGTTCTTGTCCCGTTTCCCGCGGAATGGCGATGGCGTAGATCGTGCGATGGAGAGCTGCCGTGGTTTCGTGACCATCAGGCCTATCGACAGGACGCCGATCGGTCGTGGGACGCCGCGCTGGCGCAGCTGGGCCTCGATCTCTCCTCCAACACCGATCTGGCCTGATCGCACCGGCCGAGGGCCTGCATTCCATTGCGACGGCCCAACTCTGGAGTATTCTTGAACGACCATTCAGATCGGGCGAAACCGACATGGGTCGAGCGTCGCGGAGCGGGCGCTCGCTGGAATTTGCACTCTACAAGGTGGGATGCAGAGTGACTCAAGCGTCGGCGCCATTTGCTGAAGACGATTCGGCCGCTGTCCTGCGGCAACAACTCGATCGCTTGTTCGGTACCCGCGCAACGACGGTGGTGAACGTCATCAACGCGACGATCAGCGTCATCGTGCTGTGGGACACGTTGCCGACGGCGTGGCTGGTCATCTGGTACGTGACGATGGCCGTGCTGATCATGGTGCGGCTCGGCTTGGCGCGTGCCTATGCACGCGATGGAGCCATGTTTTCGCTCCAGCGCTGGGCGCAGCTTCACACGCTCGGCTCCGGGTTGACGGGGCTGGCCTGGGGCGCCACCGGTGTGGTGGTGCTGCTGGTGGACGATCCCGTCGCGCACATGCTCGTTGGGTTGACCGCGGCGGGAATGGGCGCCGGCGCCCTGGCGGCTTCCTTCGCACATCTGCCGTCGTTTCTCGCCTTCCTGCTGTGCCATGTGGTGCCGGTGGCGTTTTGCTTCGCTCTCCATGGCGGTCCGACCTTCGCGGGCACCGCCGCGATGGGGGTGGCGTTCGTCGTGATTCTGGGGCTCGTGGGACGTGATTTCAATCGGGCCTATCGGTCGACGCTCGCCTTGCAGTTTCGTCTGCGTGACAGCGAGTCTCGGCTTAGAGACTTCGCGGCTGCCGCGTCGCATTGGTCGTGGGAAGTCGACGATGCGTTTCGTTTCACGTTCATCTCCGATGGGTTCGAACGCTATACCGGCGTGCCGGTCGCATCCGTCCTCGGCAAGCGCGGCAGTGAGATCTCCGCCGATGTGTCCATACGCAGGGCCGCAACCAGCGAAATCGAGACGACCATGCGCGCGCAGAAGCCGTTCATGGACGTGGTCGTTCCATATCCGCTCGGCGGAGGAAAGATTCTTCATCTCGCCGTCAGTGCAAAGCCGGTGCTGGGCAATGACGGCACGTTTCGCGGCTACCGTGGCGTGACTCGCGACATCACCGCGCAGCGGGCGGCGGAAGTGGAAGCTGGAGTGATGCGGTCAGCGCGCGACTTTGCCGCTGCCGCCGATGTCGCCAAGACGCAGTTTCTCGCCAACATGAGTCACGAGTTGCGTACCCCGCTCAACGCCATCATCGGTTTCTCCGAGATGATGAGCATGCAGATTTTCGGTCCGTTGGGCGCGGATGCGTACAAGGGCTATGTCGGACATATCCAGGACAGTGGCCGACATCTTCTCGATCTCGTGGATCAACTGCTCGACATGTCGCGCATCGAGCTTGGTCAATACCGGTTGACGGAGGAAGAGCACAGCCTGAGGGCGCTGATCGACATCTGCGTCGCCATGGTCGGCGCGACGATTCGAGTCAACGACGTACGAATCCTGGTGGCGCCGATCGATCCGGAATGGATCGTGCGAGTGGACGGTCGCGCGTTGCGGCAGGTCCTGATCAATTTACTTTCCAACGCGGCGAAGTTCACCCCGTCGGGCGGACGTGTCGAAGTCTTGGCGGCACGTCAGAGCAGCGGTGAGATCGTCATCGACGTCGTCGATACGGGATGCGGACTTCCCGCAGCGGAGTTGGCGATGGTCTTCCAGGCGTTTCGCAGCACGGCCGATGGGCGTGCGCGCCGGGGCGGCGGTGCCGGGCTCGGTCTCTGGATCAGCCGGTCACTGATGGAGCTGCATGACGGAAAGCTGGTTCTCCAGAGTGAGGAAGGTCGGGGAACGCGTGCGACCATGACGATTCCCGTTGCCCGAGTCCGCGATGCCGCCGCGGCGCCCACCCGATCACCGACAAGGGATGCGGCCCCGCCTTGATCGGCGGGCAAGAATTCACCGCATCGATCAGTGCGTGGTGATCTTCGGCAGTTTGAGATCGAAGAGCATGACATCGCGACGGCTGCCTGCACCGACGACCGGCTCCACGCCGTGGAAGCAGTTCGCGGTCTTCGGGAAGGCGACCATCGTGTTGGGACGATAGGGAATGGTGGTGATCTGATCGAACGCCGCCGAATCGTAATGCGGGCCGCCCTTGCAGACGAAGCTCGGATCCTTGGGGGCATAGAGAGTGGTCCCGAGATCGGGACGGTTGCCGTTGGCTGGGAGGTAGAACAACACGGACACCACTTTGCTGGGTGCATCCGTGTGCGGACCCAGCTTGTAGGATTCGAGATCACGCATCAGAAAGATCTCGGTCTGGAGATCCATATGCGCATCCGGCGCATCCAGGCCGAGCCTCTCGGCGATGATGTCGTAGAACTTCGCGAGTATCCAGGCGCCCAGATCCTCGTGATGCAGCGCGGCAAAGGCGTCGGTCCAGAATTTGCGCTGCGCCGCGCTCAGCCTGTTGCTGTTGGCTTCGCGCTCGAAGAAGGCGAGACGGTGAGGGCTGTAGGTCGGGCTCACGCGGCCACTCTCGACCAGCGGCAAATAGTCGTCGTCGTCGGGCATCAACGACTGCATCTGGGCATAGAACGCGGCTGGAAAGACGTCGTCGATGACGAGATGGGTGAACGGGTAGACGCGCGCCGGCGTGCTCGCGATCTGATAGATCACGTGCCGTCTAACGTTTGAAAACATGCTCGGCTACTCCAAGGAATGGACCGTCTGCGCGGGTGGCGCGCGAAATCTGCGTCTGATCGAGCGTGAACCCATGACCTTTGAGGCGTTCGATCATGTCGCGATGCTCGACGAGCGCGGGATTCGTCTCCACGTTGAGTGAACGCAACTCCGGTCGCGTGAGCGTGTGTGATGCGCCGGCGATGACCTTGTGCTCCAAGCCGTCGACGTCGATCTTGATGTGATTGGGCATTCGAATGGCGCCGCTCTGCACGAGCGCATCGACCGTGGTCGCTACGGCGCCCTGTGTGAGCGGAAACACCTGCGGCTGGAGCTTGAAATTCACGCTCTCACCGAAGCTATGGCACGAACCGCCCGCGTCGCTGTCCGACAGATACAGTCGATCGAAGCGCATCGCGTCAGACAGAGCGAGCGGCCAGGCGGTCGCTCGCGCCGTGAGATGGTTGACGATGATGTTGCGGCAGAGCAGGGCGAAGTTCTGCGCCTCCGGCTCCATCGCATCGACATGGGCCGCCCGCAGCTGGGCGGCGTAGATCGTGTAGATGCCCATATTGGCGCCGATATCGAGCAGCGCTTCGCCGGGCTGGATCTCGTCGAGCCATTCGATCGTCGTCGGCTCCTTGGTTGCGATCGTGCGCGCGCGCCATACCGTCCGGGCATTAGGTGTGACGAAGCGCAAGGCCGCGCCGTTCAGCCTGATCGTGGTCAACGGCGTGATCTGCTGATATTCCTCGATCGTGAGCTTGGCCTGCGCCATAACTTGCCACCCTGCGCGAGTTCGATCGGCCGACCCTAGGGCAGTAAGGTAAACGCGGCGTTAGCGTTGCGTGGCGCGAAGCGGTTCGACGAGGACCCAGAAGCCATCCTTGCTGCGCAGGAATTTGAGCAGCTCGAAGCGCGCGATGATCTTCGGCAGCCACCACGACGGCGGCTCCTGGATGAGGTGAGCATTCCGGCCGTCGGTCAGGATCTTCACGGCGGCGCCGGTGTGGATCGTGAAGAATCCAATGCGCCCGGTCACGCGCATCAGATCGTCCAGCACGGCGTCCAGACATTCCGGTTCGATATGCTCGAGCACGTCGATCGACGCCACCATCTCGGCCGGCTTCGGCGTCGCCGACCACGCGGGGATCGCCGGGTCGTAC
>JANNTF010000629.1:0-12365 GCA_031403455.1 Alphaproteobacteria bacterium
TGCCGATGCCGACGCCGATGGTTCGATACACGAGGGCCAGCAGCATCGGCGTCGCGTTCATGACGAACAGCGTCGGAATGAGAACCGCCACCATCAGCGCAAACCCGATGGCGATCAGCCCGGCAGGGCTGCGCCCTGGCATCGTGGCGCGCAGCAGCATGCCGACCGGCGCCGTCGCCAGCGTGCTCGCGACGACGAGGATGAGCCGAAGACCCAGGCCCCGGTCGCTGTGCGGCAGCGCGAGGAGGAGGTCGGGGAGCGCCGCCAGACGCGCGCGCAGATCCTCGCCGTTCAGCGTGATGTCGAACGGAAAGAGAAAGAACGCGACCAGGCAGCTCGCATAGATCGCGAGCAGCGCGATCAGCGCCCGTCTTCCGCCGCGGGCAAAGGCTGCGGCCACGCGGGCGAGGCGCCGGTGCAGCAGCGCATACGCCGCGATCCCGATGATGGTGCCGCCGCTCTGGGCGAGGACGTAGTTGATCGAAACGGTGCGCGGCGGGAAGAAGAGCTGGGCGTATTTGACGGCCAGCAGGAATACGAGGCTGATCGCGAAGGCGGTCAGGGCGCGCGTCACGCGCAAGGCGCGGCTGCGTGCGAACGCACCCGCGATCAGGAACCCGAACCCGCCGAACATCAGCAGATTGGCCATCCAATCCTGCTGCTGATCGGAGCCGTGGATCAGGTAGGGCATGTTGACGAACGCGTGCCAGGCTTCGCCCAAATCGCGCGGGACGAAGTTGAATCCGTCCTTCGTCACGATGATGCTGACGTAGACGACCGCCAGGGCGTAGAGCCAGGCGCCGGTGCGATAGACGGCCCCGGCGCTAACCGTTTGCACGTCAGCCATCAGCACGGGATTGGAACGGGACATGCGCGGCGCCGGACTCTGCGAAGCAGGATGGCTTCAGGGGCGACTGTGTCGCCCAGCCATGCCGGAATCGGCAAGAGATCCGATGGGCTAGGCGCGCGTCGTGGCGTCGACGACCGGCGCTTGCGTGGCCGCGTCGCGCAGATGCAGCCGCACCGTGACCTTGCCCATGCCGCCATGGTCGATTCCCGTGTCGTAGCAATCGAACGCGTTCCAGCGCGGGCTGACCGGGTGGAGGCCCTCGGCCGCGCGATCGGCCGCCATCGCGAGGGCGGGCTGGATCCGCGCAAGAATCCCGAGGCAGAGATTTGCGGTGCTCTTGTCGGCCTTGAGCAGGCCGTTGAGGTCGAACACGAAATACTGGCCGGTCGTGATGAAATTGGCGCAATGGATCGCCGACGTGACTTCGGCGACGAGTTCGTAGCGCTCGAGCCAAGTCGGGTCCTTGGGCAGACGCGATGCGGGGTGGGCTTTCATGGTCGGCAAGCTTGGCAGCCGATGGAGAAGGCTGCAATGCAGTTGGCGATGGTTGCCTCCACTCCGGCGCGTCGCCAATATCGCATCGAACGGATCGGAACCCGGAGTGTTGGTGATGAGCGAGTCCAAGGCGCGACCGGAGCAGGTGTTCTTTGCCGATCCATCGCTCGATCGGATCTTCGGCGTGGTGATGGCGCTGGCGTCGGAAGTGCACGTGATGCGCGATCGCCTGCGCGCACTCGAAGCGATGCTGGGGCGTCAGGGCGTCCTGGCGGACGGTGCGCTGGATACGTGGCAACCGACGGCCGAGCAGGCCAAGGCGGCGGCACTCGACCGCGAGGCGTTCGTCGCGCATCTGATGGATAATCTGCTCGGGCAGCAGGCGTCGCGCGGGCCGCTCTGAGCCGGATCGCCACGCAACCAAAAAGGATTGATGAGACGATGACGAAGACGACAGCACACACGACGGATGCGATCCAGCAGGCGCGGGTCGATCTGGCCGCCGCGCACCGTATGGCGGTGATGCATGGGCTGAACGAGGGGATCTGCAACCATTTCACGCTCAACGTGCCCGGCCGGCCCGGTCATTTCTTCGCGATCCCCTATGGACTGCATTGGGCCGAGGTGACGGCGAGCGATTTCCTGATCTGCGACTATGACGGCAAGGTGATCGAGGGCGATGGCGAGATCGAGCTGACGGCGTGGTGCATCCACGCCCCGATCCATCGCCTCAAGGCGGATGCGAATTGCCTGATGCACACGCACATGCCCTTCGCGACCGCGCTCACCATGCTGCAGGATCAGCGGTTGGAGCCGATGGGGCAGATGGCGGGCATCCTCGCGCCGATGATCTGCTACGACGAAGAATACACCGGGCTCGCGCATGACCCGAGTGAAGGCGAGCGTCTCGCGGCCAAGCTCGAGGACGGGAAGTCCATCATGTTCATGGCCAGCCACGGCGTAATCGTCGCCGGCCGCACGATCGCCGACGCGTATGATCGGCTCTATTATCTCGAGCGCACCTGCCAGGTTCAGGTCTACGCCTACATGACCGGTCAGCCGCGGCGGCGCGTGCGCCAGGACGTGTTGCAGACCTTGCGCCAGCAAGTGGTCTTCGGAATCGAACAGGGCGGCGTGGCGCCCAACGGCGCCAGCCCGGCGCAGCGTCATTTCGATGCGCTGAAGCGCGTGCTCACGCGCCGCGGCGAAGGCGATTTCGCCGATTGACCCGGATGCCGGCGCGTGCGGAGCGCGCTACTCGCCGTAAGGTGACGGGCAGCACCCCTCGGAAGCGGATTGCGCCCACGCTTCGACCGCTTCGATCAGCGTCGGGCCGCCGGAGGGCAGCAGCAGATAGCTGAGGCCCTCGGCGATGCCATCGCGCGTCGCGCCGGCCTTGAAGGCGCGGGGCAGGTGGAACTTCACGCCGTTCCAGCTGCGCCGCGCGGCATGACTGACGACCGCGCAGCTCTCCGCCGTCTTGGCGTCGATCGCACCGCAGGCGGCGAGGAAGATGCGCTCGTAGCGCGTGTGGGCGTCGCGCCGGCCGATCCATTCATGCCACGCGCCATGTCCGAATTCGACCATCGCCGGCCAGGCTTCGGCGGCTGCCGCGATGGCGATCGCGTCGGCGAGTTCGTCGCGCGAGACCGCCGCGGCCTCGGCGCGCTTGAGATGGATCGTGCCATGCGCTTCGCGCGCGCTGGCGAGCAGCGCGGTCCACACCAGCTCGCGCTCGCGCGGCGTGAATACCCGCGGCCGCAAGGTCAGTCGCTCGTAATACGCGTCGTAGGCGGCCAGCAACTCCGGATCCGCCGCGGCGAGCATGCGGTGGTAGCTGAGCCGATAGCCGCGCTTGCTCTCGACCTGCGCGAGGATCTTGTTGCCCGTCACTTTCGTGTCGCTCATGGTGCTCAGACCTTTCCGTCAAATCCGCTCTGATCGATCGCGGCCCAGGAGCGCAGGGCCGGGGAGGCGGGGACCGCATCGGACTTGACGAGATCCCGCCAGACGCGTGCCGCCTCGACGAAATGAGGCACGCTGCCGGGGAACATCACCAGCGAAAGCGCTTCCGCGAGTTTCACCTCCGGCAGTCGCGCGGAGTATGCGCCGCGGATATGGATGGCCACTTCCTCCCATTGCGCGAGGCAGGCATGCGTCGCAGCCATCGCGGCCTCGACGAGACCGTCATCCGCGCCGCGGTCGCGCATCACGGCCTGGAGCGCATCGCGATAGGCGCGCTCGCGGTCGAAGCCGGGCAACAGATCGTTCCAATGCCGGCCGACGAAGCGAAAATCCCGCGCGCCGCGCGCGAAGGCGGCGAGGCGCAGGCATGTCTCGACGCCGCGATCATCGCCACCCGCGGCCTTGAACTTCGCGATGTGATGCGTCGCGATCGCCTCGTCGGTGGCGATCAGAATCGGCAGCCACACGAATTCCTTCTCGAACGCACTCAGCGCGCGCTGGTCCAGGGTGAGCGCCGTATAGGCCTCGTCATAGGCCCGCGCGAGGCGCGGCGCCGTCAGCGCGAGCAGCCCATGATGGGGCAGGAGATAACCGCGCTTCGCCTTCACGGCGGCGAGGATCGCGAGGGCCTCGTCGGTCGTTGCGAGGTCGCTCATCAGCCGCGACCGAGTTGCGGATGGGAGGGCGGCGAGAATAGCATTGAGCTTCACTCCTCGAGAGGATGCGTGATGATCAGTGTCGGCGACCGGCAGTTCGAGGCCTATCAGTCGTTCCTGCTGGCCTGCAAGGTGCATTGGACCGGAAAGATGTTTCCGGCCCTGCACACGCTCTATGCCGAGAAGGCCGAGCGCGCGACCAATGCCGGCGCGCCGCCGCGCAGCGCGACCGATGTCGCCGATCTGCTGAAGGAGGAGCCGCTCTATCGCAGCTATGCGTGGCTCGAGCGCCATTTGCAGCGCTTCAAGTATTCCGGGCGCTGGGGCATGCAGCCGGTCCACGCGGCGGCGCGCGCGGCGCTGGAAGCCGAGCTCGCGGCGCCGCTGCCCGAGGGTCTGCTCGAGCTCGATCCGGAGTTCAAGACGCCGACCTACTTCGCGTCCGTCGACATCCATCAGCACCCCGGCGGCATCTGGTCCGATCCGATCGCCGCCTATGTCTATGAACGCGGTGGCCGCACGACGACACCGATGATGGGCAAGGACAAGGATCTGCACACGCGCTTCACCACGCTCGTCGACGAGCGCAAGCGGGGCCGGCGAATTCTCGACATGGGCTGTGGCTTCGGCAAGTCGACGCGGCCATTCTGGGAGGATGATCGCGATGCGCAGGTCACCGGCGTGGACATCGCGGCGCCGTGCCTGAAATTCGCGGCGCACGAGGCGGCCGCGGCGCAGGCCCGCAATGTTCGCTTCCTGCAGCGCGACTGCCGCAAGACCGGGCTGCCCGATGCCAGCCATGACGTCGTGACCTCGACGATGATGATCCACGAGATGCCGCCGCCGGTGATCCGCGACACGTTCGCCGAGGCGCTGCGCGTGCTGGAGCCGGGTGGACTGATGATCCACCTGGATTTCATCCCGGGGGATGATCCGTTCCTGCATTTCCTTCATTACGGCCACGGGCGGCGCAACAACGAGCCGTACATGGAGCCGATGGTGAAGATGGATGTGAAGCAGACCCTGCGCGATCTCGGCTTTCGCAATGTCGAGACACTGGAGTTCGAGGAGGCGCCCGGGGCCCTGGCGGCGCGCTATCAGCGTTGGCGCTTCCCCTGGACAATCGTCGTCGCCGAGAAGTAACGGGGGAGAGAAACCGCTCGACAGAATATTTTATAAGAAATAATTTCGGGCGATGAAGATTGCCCGGATCGATGCTGTCGCTCTCGAAGCGCCGTTCGCGCGCCACTTCGGCGGTCTGGCGAAGGTCCCGCCGCAACTGCTTCGCCCGGCAGCACATTTCCAGAAGATCGTGCGTGCCGGGCAATACGCGACGTTCGCCCTGGTGATGTCGGCGGATGGCACGATCGGGATCGGCGAGGCGTTCGGTCTGCCGCACCCGGCGCCCACCGCTGCGCTGATCGAGAAGGTGATCGCGCCGGGCCTGGTTGGCGCGGTGCTTGGCGATCCGACGGCCATGCTGGCGGAGTATCGCGCCTATTTCGCCGCCATGGGCCATGCGCGCGGCATGCCGGCGGAAGCGCTGAGCGCGGTCGACATGGCGATCTGGGATCTCAAGGCAAAGCTGGCGGGCAAGCCGCTCTGCGTGCTGCTCGGCGGCACGCCCGGCCACGTGCCGCTCTATGTCAGCCCGGTTCCCTTCCTGCCCACGCTCGAGGACTCGGCCGAGGCGGCGCGGGGCTTCGTGGCGCAAGGCTATAAGGCGATCAAGCTGAAGATCGGTCGCGGCGCCGGCATCGATCTCGACCACATCGCCGCGGTGCGCGACGCGATCGGGCCCGGGATCGGGCTGATGCTCGACGTCAATTGCGGCTACGACGAAGCGACGGCGATCGCGGTCGGGCGGCAATTGTCGCGTCACGCCGTCACCTGGTTCGAGGAGCCGATCCCGCCCGGCGATCCGGCGGCGCTGGCGCGTGTGCGGGCGCAATCCACGGCGCCGATCGCCGCCGGCGAGAATGAATTCGCGGTTGCCGATTTCGAGGCGCTGGCGCGCGCCGGCGCGGTCGACATCCTGATGCCGAACATCGCGCGTGCCGGTGGCGTCAGCGGCCTGATGGCGCTCGGCGAGCTGTGCGCGCGCCACAAGATCGGCCTGGCCCCGCATGGCGTCGGCAGCAGCGTTGCGGTCGCGGCGGCCCTGCATGTGTGTCGCGCCACGCCCGGATTTCACATTTTCGAGGCCAACCGTCTGCTCAATCCGCTGCGCGATGAGCTGCCCCTGCAGAAGCTGCGTCTCGTCGATGGCGCTTTCCTGACGCCGGACGGTCCCGGGCATGGCGGTGATCCGCTGCCAGCAATCATGGAGAGCTATCGTTTGCGCATCGCGATGACCGCGGTCGAGGGCTGACCGATGATCGTGGCGTCGATCAAGGCGCCCGACCAGCTCGGCAAGCTCGTCGGCTCGCCGGGCGAGACTCTCACGGCGACGCTCAAGCGCACGATCACCGAGATGATCCTGTTCGGGTTCTTCGCGCAAGATGCGCGGCTCTATCCACACGAGCTCGCCCTGCGTTTCGAGGTCAGCGCGACGCCGGTGCGCGAGGCGCTGATGCAGCTGACCATGGAAGGCCTGATCGAGGCGACGCCACGGCGCGGCTTCCACATCCGCACGCCGACGAAAGCGCAGGTCGCCGATCTCTGGCATGTCCGCCTCGGGCTCGAGCTGACGGCCGTCGAAGGCGTGATCGCGCGCCTCGGCGCGGGCGAGATGGCGGCGAGCGAGATCCGGGCGCTCGCCTCGGTGCAGGCGCAGCGCGACGAGTTCGGCGTGCGCATGACGACGAAGGAGCACATCGAGACCAATGCCGCGTTTCATCACAAGCTGGTGGAACTGAGCGGCAATCGCCTGTTGCTGAATGTCTTCGGCTCGATCCACATGCAGCTGATCGGCGCGTGGGTGCAGCGCGGCGTCGAGTCCTGGCGTGCGCGACTGACCGAAGATGCGCAGGAACATCACGCGATCATCGATGCGCTCCTCGCGCGCGATGTCGAACAATGTCGCCGCGTCATGCGCCGTCATGTCGGGCGTTCGCTGCAGGGCGCGCTCGTCGATCTCGCGGCGCAGCAGGATGCGACAAATCGTCCGACGACAATCAATGAACAGGGAGGATCGACATGAACAGGTTGGGTTTCTTGAAGACCGGGCTGGCCGCGCTGGCCGTCGCCGCGACATCGCTGCTGAGCGTTGCCGCGGACGCTCAGACGATCCGGATGTGGACCTTCCTCAACCCCGCGGGCAATGCGCCGCGCGAGACGGCGCTGGCCGAGATCATCAAGCGCTTCGAAGGTCAGAACCCGGGCGTGAAGATCTCGGTGGAACCGCAGGTCTGGGACCAGATGACGCCGAAATTCCTCGCCGCGCATCGTGCCGGGACGGCGCCGGACATCGTCTGGGTCGTCACGGATCTGCTCGGCGATGCGCTCAAGAGCGGCGCGCTCGCCGATCTCAACGAGTTGTTCGTGAACAAATGGCCGGCCGCATCGATCGCCGAGCGCAAGGACGGCTACTGGTCGCGCTGCGCCCAGGGCGACAAGGTCCAGTGCCTGTTCCATTCGCGCAATTATTACGGCGTCATCTATCGCACGGACTTCCTCAAGGCGGCCGGCATCGATCCCGCGACGCTGACGAGTTGGCCGGTCTTCATCGAGGCGGCGAAGAAGCTGACGGTGAAGGATGCCTCGGGCAACGTGACGCGCTGGGGCTTTGGCCAGCAATTCAGCGAGGATCGCGCGGACTCGCAGATGATGACCTCGCTGCTGCTGTCGCGAAACGGTGACCTCTTCGAACCCAATGGCCGCGCGAAATGGGCGAACCCGACCGGCATCGAGGCGCTCAAGCTGCAGACTGACATGGTCACCGTGCACGGCGTGACGCCGCGCCAGGCGGTGAGCTGGAGTGCGGAGGATCTCTACGAGCAATTCGCCGCCGGCCGGCTCGCGATGTTCGGTGGCGCGGTCGTGCGCATCTCGACCATGCAGGCCAAGGTCGGCAAGGAGAATGTCGGCTTCATGATCTGGCCCGGCATCGACGGCAAAACCCATTCACCGGCGGTCATGGCGGGCTGGGCCGTGGGCGTCTGGTCCGGCGGCAAGAACAAGGCGATGGCCGGCAAGTTCCTCGAGCACATGTCGACGGGCGAGTCGGACCGGCTCTGGGTGGAGGTCGGCGGCCAGCTGCCGGGTGCGCCCTCGACTCTCGCCGACATGGCGGCGTTCGTGGCCAAGCCCGAGAACGCCTATCTGACGACGGCCGCGCGCGGCGTGGCGCAGTTCGGCTGGATCCCCTCGGTCGAGTTCGCCGTCGGTGGCTATCGACAGGCGATGAACAAGGCGGCGCAGAACGTCATCGTCGGCGGCATCGATCCGAAAGCCGCGCTGGAGGAAGCGGAGAAGCGCTTCAATCAGCAGAATAATCGCTGACGGATCCGGAGGGCGGGGGGATTTGAGTCCCTCCGCCCATCGCGCAACGCGCCACGGCGCGCATCGGCATGCGCAACACCCGTACACCCTTCCTATTGGTCGCGCCGAGCTTCGCGCTGCTCGGCTTCGTGCTGCTGTCGCCGGTCGCCTACGCGTTCTGGTTCAGCCTGTTTCGCATCGAGTACGGCGCGCCGGTCTCGTTCTCGGGTTTGCGCAATTTCGAGCGGCTGCTCGAGGATCACACGCTGATCGCCACGTTCGGGCGCACGGCGGTGCATACGATGTCGGCGGTCGGGCTGACGATCATCGTCGCGCTGGCGCTCGCGAGCTGGATCGACCGCCTGCGTGGCGCGCTCGCCTTCGTCGTCCAGACCATCGTGATCCTGCCCTGGATCATCTCCACCGTGGTCGCGACCCTGCTGTTTCGCTGGGTCTTCGTGAACGACATCGGCATCGCGGCCTATCTCATGAGCCGCTTCGTCGGCGGCGTCGGACAGCTGCTCACCACGCCCTCCGGCGCGATGGGCCTGCTGATCCTCGTGTCCGTGTGGAAGCGCATCGGCTATGCGGTGATCGTCCTGCTCGCCGGCCTCAAGAGCATTCCCAGCGAACTGCACGAGGCGGCGCGCATCGATGGCGCGAGCGGCTGGCAGATCTTTCGCCTGATCACCTTGCCGCTGCTCAAGACGCCGCTGCTGCTCACCGCCGTCGTGCTCACGCTGTCGAACATCAACACGGTGGAGACGCCGCTCGTCCTGACGGGCGGCGGGCCGAGCGACGCGACGCGCGTGCTCGCCATCGACGTCTATGAGCGCGCTTTCGCGATCTTCGATCTCGGCTCGGCGACCGCGCTCGCCCTCGTGATGTTCGCCGGCAACATCCTCCTCGTGCTCGCCTATGTGAAGCTCTCGCGGTGGCGCGCATGACGCCCGCATCGCACGTCGTGCTCGGGGCGACGGGGCGCGTCATCGTCAGCGCGCTGCTCGGCTTGCTCGTGCTCGCCAATGTGCTGCCGCTGGTCTGGGGGATGCTCACCTCGCTGAAGGGCGACAGCGACCTGTTCCGCTATCCCCCGAGCTTCCTCGGCTTCACGCCGACTCTCGAGCATTACGTGCGTGTCGCTGCCAGCGGCTTCTTCGGTTCGATGGGGGTGAGCCTCGCCTATGCGCTGGCGACGGTGACGGCGACGCTCGTGCTCGCGCTGCCGGCCGCCTACGCCTTCGACCGGTTCGAGTTTCCGTTTCGCCAGACGCTGTTCCTGCTCGTGGTCGCGAGCATCCCGCTGGCGCTGGGCGCGGCGGCGCTGCTGATCCCCAACTACATCTATTTCATCCAGCTCGGCATCACGAACACCTGGTTCACGCTGCCGCTGATCTACACCGCGCATCAGCTGCCGATGGCGATCTGGATCATCAAGGGCGTGATCGAGAGCATCCCGCGCGAGCTCGACGAGGCGGCGATCGTCGATGGCGGCACGCATCGCGACATCCTGCGCTACGTGATGTTGCCTTTGGCGCGACCCGCCTTGGGCGCGGCGGGGGTGCTCGCCTTCGTCGGGACGTGGAACGAGTTCGTCGCCGGCTCGGTCATGGTCGATGCGCCATCGCTCAAGCCGGTACAGCCGATGATCTACAGCTTCATCGGTTTCTTCGGGCGCGAATGGGGACCGCTCACGGCATCGGCGACTCTGGCCATTCTGCCGATCCTGCTCGCCTTCGCGGTGCTCGGGCGCCACATCGTCTCAGGCCTCACCAAAGGCGCGGTCAAGGGCTGACGCATGGACGATCTCGCCGCGACGCATTGGGATGTCGTCATCGTCGGCGGCGGCAGTGCCGGCTGCGTGCTCGCCAACCGGCTCTCGGCCGATCCGCAGCGCAAGGTGCTGCTCGTCGAGGCCGGGCGCGACATCCCGCCGGGGACCGAGTCCGGCGCGATCCTCGACATGTATCCCGGCCGCGCGGCGTTCGACCCGGCCAATCACTGGCCGGATCTGCCCGCGTATTTCCAGCCGGTGAGCCACAACGCGCCGGAGCGTCCGCCGCTGCGGCACTACGAACAGGCGCGCGTGATGGGCGGCGGCTCGAGCATCAACGGCCAGGTCGCCAATCGCGGCACGCCGGCGGATTACGACGAGTGGGCCGCGCTCGGCGCCAGCGGCTGGGGCTGGCAGAGCGTGCTGCCGTTCTTCAAGCGCCTCGAGCGCGATCTCGATTTCGACGGCCCGTTGCATGGCAAGGACGGGCCGATCCCGATCCATCGCATTCCGCGTGACGCCTGGCCGCGGTTTTCCATCGCGGCGACGGCGGCGCTGACGGCGCAGGGCTTTCGCGACATCGCGGACCAGAATGGTTGCTACGAGGACGGCTGGTTCGCGCAGTCGCTGTCGAATGATGGCCGCCATCGCGTCTCCACGGCGATGGGCTATCTCGATGCGGCGACGCGCGGGCGCCAAAATCTCGCGATCCTCGCCGAGGCGCAGGTGGTCGGGCTCATCGGTGAGGAACGACGGATCACCGGCATCGAAGTGGAACAAGGTGGCGCGCGCAAGACGTTGCAGGCGCGCGCGGTGATCCTCGCCGCCGGCGCGATTCACTCCCCGGCGATCCTGCTGCGCGCGGGCATCGGACCGGCGGGTGACCTCCACGCCCAGGGCATTCCGGTTCGATGCGATCGCGCGGGCGTCGGCCGCAATCTCCAGGAACATCCCGGCATCTCGGTCGCGGCGTTCCTCAAACCCGAGGCGCGGCTCGGCGCTTCAACGCGCCGACACATCCATGCGGCCCTGCGCTTTAGTTCCGGTCATCCCGGCTGCGCGGACTCCGACATGTACATGATGGTCGCCGCGAAATCGGCCTGGCATCCGATCGGCCGGCGCGTCGGCACGCTGATCGCCTGGATCAACAAGATCCATTCGCGCGGCCAGGTGAGCCTGCGCAGCCGCGATCCGCATCAGAGCCCGCTCGCGAGCTTCAACTATCTCGCCGATCCGCGTGACGCCGCGCGCCTCAAGGCCGCCGTGCGCTTCATGGCGACACTCATCGCGACACCGGAGCTGGCCGCGCTCGTCGAGCACGCGTCGCCGGCGAGCTATTCCGGTTTTGCGCGCGCGCTGGGCCGTCACACCCTGCGCAATCTCCTGATCACCGCGCCGACCGCGCTCGCCCTCGATCTGTCACCGGCGATCCGCCGTCATGTCTTCCGGCATTGGATCGCGGGCGGCACGAGCCTCGCCGAGCTGATCGCCGATGACGATGCGCTCGAGGCCTATGTCCGCGCCCGCGCCTTCGGCCAATGGCATCCCGCCGGCACCTGCCGCATGGGCGCGGCAAGCGACCGCGATGCCGTCGTCGACCCAGCCGACGCACGCGTGCACGGCATCGAAGGCCTGCATGTCGTCGACGCCTCGGTCATGCCTACCGTGCCGCGCGCCAATCTGAACATCCCGACGATCATGCTTGCCGAGAAATTCGCGGACGGCATCGCTCACCAACCAAGTGGTTCCGGGCTCCGAATTCGGAACCCGGAACCGGTTTCACGCGTCGCGGACTCCTTCACCCGCTGGGCCGAACTGCACGCCCTCATCCACGACGCTTTCGCTTTCATGGACGGCCGCATCGATCCGCCCTCGTCGGCGCAGCGCCTGACCATCGCGCAGATGATCGCCGATGCGGCGGCCGGCGCGGTGTTCATCGTCGAATCCGACGGCGCCATCGTCGGCTGCGTGTTTTGCAAGCCAAGAGGCGACGCGCTCCATCTCGGCAAACTCGCGGTCAAGCCGGCGCTGCAGGGCCGCGGCCTCGGCCGCGCCCTGATCGCCGCCGCCGAGACGGAAGCAAGACGCCGCGGCCTCGGCGCCCTCGAACTGCAGACCCGCATCGAACTCGTGGAGAACCACGCGGCCTTCGCGAAGCTCGGCTTCATCAAGACCGGCGAAACCGCGCACCCCGGATTCATCA
>JANNTF010000630.1:0-1764 GCA_031403455.1 Alphaproteobacteria bacterium
ACCCAGGCCTGGGAAGCGCAGAAGGCGCTGGAGCGCACGCACAAGGCCGGCGCCGCTCAAACACCTGCGAGCGCGCTCGATGACGTGCCCGGCAATCTGCCTGCCCTCGTCCGCGCCCAGAAGATCCAGAGGCGCGCGGGCCGCGTCGGGTTCGATTGGCGCGCGCCGGGGCCGGCGCTCGACAAGGTCGACGAGGAAATTCGCGAAGTCCGCGAGGCGCTGGCCGAGACTTCGTCCGAGGCGATCGCGGAGGAACTCGGCGACCTGCTGTTTGCCGTCGTGAACGTCGCCCGGCTTGCGGACATCGATGCCGAGACGGCGCTGCGCGCTGCGACACGCAAATTCGATCGTCGATTCCGCGCCGTCGAGGCCGCCCTCGCCGCAAACGGCCGCCGCCCGGAAGACGCGACGCTGCAGGAGATGGACGCGATCTGGGATGCGGTCAAAGCCGCGGAAAGACGCGCTGCTGATTGATGCGCGCCGCCGGAGTCGGATCGCCCCAGCCTCAATCCTTGGCCAGCAGATGGATGAGACTCGACGTATCCCATCGGCCGCCGCCACGCTCCTGCACCTGCGCGTAGAATTGGTCGATCAGCGCGGTGCCTGGCAAGCGCGCCTTGTTGCGTTTGGCCTCCGCCAGGCAAATTCCAAGATCCTTGCGCATCCAGTCGACGGCGAAACCGAAATCGAACTTTCCTGCGACCATCGTCTTGGCTCGGTTGCTCATCTGCCATGACCCGGCGGCCCCGGCTGTGATCACGGACAGCACCTTCTCCGCATCGAGACCGGACTTCGACGCGAAGTTCATCGCCTCGGACAATCCCTGCAGCAAACCGGCGATGCAGATCTGATTGACCATCTTCGTGAGCTGGCCGGCGCCGGCAGGGCCGATCAGCGTCACGGCCTTGGCGTAGATCTTCAGGATGTTCTCGCTCATCGCGTAGGTCGCGGGATCGCCGCCGACCATGATGCCGAGTTGACCGTTCTCGGCGCCGCTCTGGCCGCCGGAGACGGGCGCGTCGAGGAATCCAAGACTCCGCTTCTTCGCTTCGGCATCGAGCTCGCGCGCGATCTCGGCGGACGCTGTCGTGTGATCGACGAAGACGGCGCCTTTCGCCATCGCCTTGAACGCTCCCTGATCGCCGAAGACGATGGACCGGAGGTCATCATCATTTCCGACACAGGCCATCACGAAATCCTGGCCGCCGGCAGCCTCTCCAGGCGTTGCCGCCGCCTTGCCCTTGTGCTTCTGCGTCCATGCATCGGCCTTGGCCCGCGTGCGGTTGTAAACGGTGATCTCGTGACCGGCCTTCGCCAAATGGCCGGCCATGGGGAAACCCATCACGCCCAAACCCAAGAATGCGATCTTCGCCATCGCGCGACTCCCTCTTCATCGTTAGCTGGAAACCCGGCGGACCTTATCAACCACCGATCACATCGTCGACAAACCAACGCCAGGTCTGCTCATCGGCCGCACTCACCAGAGGCGCGCCCTGCTCGGGATCGTCGCTCGGGCGATAGGGCGCACCATCGATCCGGCGCACGATGCCTTCCGCTTCGCTCACGATCAGGGCGCCCGGCGCATGGTCCCAAGGCAGCAAACGATTGTACTGCGTGTAGTGAACTCTGCCCTCCGCGAGCGCCATGTACTCGAGCCCCGCTGACCGTAGTCCAAGTGTCAGCCCGATCTGCGGCAAGCGCGCCGCGATGCGCGCGGCGCGCTCCCGCGCGCCGCTGCGCAGCGACACCACGCCGGCCATGTGT
>JANNTF010000631.1:0-2711 GCA_031403455.1 Alphaproteobacteria bacterium
CCGTGCCGCGCTCGACGATGCGGCCGGCGTACATCACGCAGATCTCGTCGGCGAGCGAGGCGACGACCGAGAGATCGTGGGTGATCCAGACCAGCGCGGTGCGCGTCACGCGCGCGAGCTTCTGGATCTCGTAGAGGATCTGGCCCTGGATCGTGACGTCGAGCGCCGTCGTCGGCTCGTCGGCCACGATCAGCTCGACGCGGTTGAGCAGCGCGATCGCGATCGCGACCCGCTGGCGCATGCCGCCGGAGAACTGGTGCGGGTAGGCCGCGAGCCGCTCGTCCGGGCTCGGGATGCCGACCTGCGCGAGCGCGTCGCGCGCGCGCCGCCGCGCCTCCGCGTGGCCGACCTTCTCGTGCGCGAGCACGGCCTCGACCATCTGCGTCTCGATGCGCAGCACCGGGTTGAGCGTCATCATCGGGTCCTGGAAGATCATCGCGATGCGGCGTCCGCGGATCGCGCGCATCTCGTTCTCCGGCAGACCGATGAGATCACGGCCGCCGAACAGGATGCGGCCGCCGACGATCCGCCCCGGCGGATCGACCAGCCCCATGATCGAGAAACCGGTGACGGTCTTGCCCGAACCGGACTCGCCCACCAGCCCCATCACCTTGCCGGCCTCGACCGCGAAGGAAACGCCGTCGACGGCCTTCACCGTCCCGGCGCGCATGTCGAACCAGGTCCTGAGCTCCTCGACGACAAGCGTCGGCGCGTCGGCCACGCTCGTCTATTTCTGCAGGCGCGGGTTGAGAACGTCGCGCAGCTGGTCGCCGACGAGGTTGATCGACACGATCGTGATCAGCAGCGCGATGCCGGGGTAGAAGCTGATCCAGTACTTGCCCGAGAGCAGGTAGTTGTATCCGTTCGCGATCAGCAGCCCGAGCGACGGCTCGGTGATCGGCAGGCCGATGCCGAGGAAGGAAAGCGTCGCCTCGAGCGCGATCGCGTGCGCGACCTGCACGGTGACGACCACGATCAGCGGCGGCAGGCAGTTCGGCAGCAAATGGCGAAAGACGATGCGGTTGTGGCCAAGCGCGAGACAGCGCGCCGCCTCCATGTATTCCTTGCGCCGCTCCACCAGCGCCGTGCCACGGACTGTGCGCGCGTAATAGGCCCATTGGACGCAGATCAACGCGATGATGATCTTCCACGTCCCCTGGCCGAGGACGGCGAGCAGGATCAACGCCACCAGGATGGAGGGAAACGACAACTGGATATCGACGATCCGCATGATCAGGCTCTCGATGCGGCCGCCGAAATACGCGGCCGTGAGTCCGGCCGCCATGCCGATCGCCAGCGCTCCAAGGGCACTCATCACGCCGACGCCGAGCGACGTTCGCAGCCCATAGAAGATCGCAGACAGCATGTCCCGGCCCTGATCGTCGGAGCCGAGCCAGAAGGTGAAGGTGCCCATCGACTTCGTCATCGGCGGCTGGCGGCCATCCATGATGTCGAGCTGGTTCAGATCATAGGGATTCTGCGGCGAGATCAGGGGCGCCAGCAGCGCCGCCGCGAGGATGAGCGCGAACACGCCCAGGCCGAAGATCGCGATGTGGCTCTCGCAGAAATCGGCGACGAAACGCCGGAACGGAGTCTGCGCCGCTGCAACGACGGGCGATGGCAGCGCGAGCGCGGTGCGTTCCGGTGTCAATGTGGCCATGGCTCAGCTCTTTGCCTCGGAGAGCCGCACCCGAGGGTCGAGCACGGAATAGAGAATGTCGACGAGCAGATTGATGATGATGAACATGAACACGATGATGCAGAGATACGCGACGATCACCGGCCGGTCGAGACGCTGGATCGAATCGATGATCAGCTTGCCCATGCCGGGCCACGCGAAGATCGATTCCGTCACGACGGCAAAGGCGATCGTCGACCCGAGTTCAAGTCCGATCACGGTGACGATCGGGATCAGGATGTTCTTGAAGATGTGCACGAACACCACACGGCGCATCGGCAGTCCCTTGGCGCGCGCGAACTTCACGTAGTCCATCAACATGTTCTCGCGCATGCCCGCACGCGCCAGGCGGATGATCAGCGAAATCTTGAACAAGGCGAGATTGAGCGCCGGCATCGCCAGATGGCGCAACCCGTCGACGGTGAACAGGCTCGACGTGACACCGAGGATCGTGCCCGTCTCGCCGCGGCCGGTCGACGGCAGCCAGCCGAGATTGACCGCGAAGACCATGATCAGCATCAGCCCGACCCAGAATGTCGGCAGCGAGAAACCGAGAATGGAGATCGCCATGATCGCCTTCGCGGCCACCGAGTTCGGCCGATAGCCGGCATACATGCCAAGCGGCAACCCCAGAAACACGCCGAGCACCAGGGCCGACAAGGCGAGCTCGAGGGTCGCGGGCATGCGCTGGAGGATCAGCGTGATCGACGGGATGTTGAAGACGAAGGACCGCCCGAGATCTCCGCGAATGGCGGCCATCAGGAACGAGAAATACTGCTCGACGACCGGCTTGTCCAAGCCGAGCGCGATCTTGGCGCGCTCGCGTTCAATCTGGTCGGCTTCCGGCGAGATGAAGATCTCGATCGGATCGCCGATCGCATACACCCCGAAGAACACGATCAGCGACATCACGAAGAGCACGAGGGCGCTCTGCATCAATCGCCGGATGATGAAGACGGTCATGTGTCTGTGGGGTTCCGGGTCGCCATCCGCTCAGCGCAGCGGTCGCACGAAATGGGCCAGCGAGTACTCG
>JANNTF010000632.1:0-1817 GCA_031403455.1 Alphaproteobacteria bacterium
CCGACACGCCGGCGGCAAGCATCGACATGGTGGCGTCCGACGATCGATCGCGCTGGCGCGTACGAACGCCGATGCTGCCGCTGTCGATCAACGGGGCCGGGGACGCGGTGGTCGCGCTGTTCTTCGTTCACTACGCGCGTGGCGGCGACACGGAGCTGGCGCTCGGCGAGGCGGCCGCGGCGATCTTCGGCCTGCTCAGGCGTACGGCGGAAGCCGGATCGCGCGAGATCCTGACAGTGGCCGCGCAGGACGAGTTCATGACTCCGAGCACGCGGTTCGACGTCGAAACGCTGGGCAGGTGAGTGCCCCGCGAAGATCGCGAGCCATGACAAAGCGACTATTCCAGAGGCTCGGCGCCGAGCGACGCGGAGATCGTCGCGACCCTCGCCTACATCAAGAGCCATTGGCGTCCGGATATTCGGTGCAGACAAGCCGCGACCTCGGCCCGTGGCGACACACAGACGGCAGCAGGTCGTCCCTCCTCGAATGAGCTAGGAGATGCACGCATCTCCGGAGCGAAACGCCAAGTACTGCGCTGCCCCTCCTCGACTCGAGGAGGGGCAGCGTGTGCGGACCGGGCACATGGTTGACAGGTCTGACCGGGCACATGGGTGACAGTTTTGATGGGCAAGGCAGGAGGAGCCGATGCCCTGGAAAGCGACCTGTGCGATGGATGAGCGAGTTCGATTTGTGATGGATGCTGAACGCCAAGAGACGAGCTTTGCGGCGCTGTGCCGGCGCTACGGGATTAGCCGGCAGGCGGGCTATGAATGGGCTTGTCGCTATCGGCAGGAAGGTTTGCTTGGGCTTTCCGAGCGCAGCCGTGCGCGCCATACACAGGCGCACGCGACGAGCCGGTCGATGGTGAAGGCGATCGTTCATCTGCGCAGCAAGCATCCGAGCTGGGGACCGAAGAAGCTGCGTGCGCGGTTGCAGCGCGAGCATCGTGCGCTGGTTTGGCCGGCGGTGAGCACGATCGGCTCGGTGTTGGCGCAGCGTGGCCTGGTGGCTGCACGGCGACCTCGGTTTCGGGTTCCAGCGATGATGGGTTCGCTGCGTGCGTGCGACGAGGCGAACGATGTATGGGGCATCGACTTCAAGGGCTGGTTCCGCACTGGCGATGGCCGGCGTTGCGAACCGCTGAGCTTGAGCGATCTGGCGACGCGCTATGTGCTGCGACTTCAGGCCGTGCCGCGGACGAGCTTCGATGACGTTTGGCCGTTGCTGGAAGCGGCTTTTCGCGAGTATGGGCTACCGGCAGCGATCCGCTCCGACAACGGCACACCGTTCGCCAGTACCGCCCCGGGCGGACTGTCGCGTCTGGCTGTCAAGCTGATCAAGCTCGGCGTGGTGCCTGAGCGCATCGCGCCTGGCAAGCCGCAGCAGAATGGTCGCCACGAGCGCTTGCATCTCTCGGTCAAGCTCGAGACAGCGAACCCGCCGGCGGCGACCTTGCGAGCGCAGCAACGTCGTTTCGACAGATTCCGGCGTGTCTTCAACGAAGAGCGCCCCCATGAAGCGCTCAAACTCACACCGCCAGCCGAGCACTACCAGCCGAGCGAGCGGATCTACACCGGCCGGCTGCGCGAGCCGGTGTACGACGCCCAATGCGACGTGCGCCGGGTGCGCCAAGGCGGCGAGTTGCGTTGGCAGGGCAAGCTCATCTTTCTCACCAAAGCACTCGCTGGCGAACCAGTCGCGATCACTCAGATCGCCGACAATGCTTGGCGTCTCAGCTACGCTACCGTCGATCTCGGATCGATCGACAGCAATGCCAAATACCCCGCGCGTCGCGGCGGGGCATGCCCCGCCGCGAC
>JANNTF010000633.1:0-1479 GCA_031403455.1 Alphaproteobacteria bacterium
GGCGCCGTCGACCACACCCGTCTGCAGCGACGAATAGACCTCGGTATAGGCCAGGGCCGTCGCGTTCGCGCCGAAGGCGTTGAACGTCGCGACATGGACCGGGTTCTGCACCGTCCGGATCTTGCGGTTCTGCAGATCGGCGATCGAGCGGACGGGTGTGCGCGTCATGATGTGGCGAGCGCCCGAGGTGAGCATGCCGAGGATCCGGATGTTCTTCGCCGCGGCAACCTCGACCATCTGGTCGTAGAGCGGGCCATGCGCCACGCGCGTGTAGTGGGCCCAGTCGCGGAAGGCGAACGGCATGTTCAGCACGTTCATCTCCGGCACCCAGTTCGCCAGCACCGCCGCCGAGGGCGGCGACATGTCGACCGCGCCGAGCAGCAGGCTCTCGGTCACCGCCACCTCGCCGCCGAGCTGGGCCGCGGGCAGGATCGTCACCTCGTACTCGCCGTTCGTCTCGCGCTTCAGCGCCTCGGCGAAGGCAAGCGCCGTGACGTGGTTCGGATCGGTGGTCGGCGAGAAATGAGCGAGACGAAAACGCATGGCTTGCGCGCGCGCTGTTCCAGACAATCCCGCCGCCGCTGTCAACGCAGCCGCGCCGGCAATCACTTCACGTCGTTTCATCCACCCCTCCTGAGTTGCGTGTCCAGAATGCCCAAGCCACCGCGCGAAATGCAATGTTTCGCGCGAAATCTCCGGATGGCGGCGCGACGGCGCTCGCCGGCGGCATCCCTATTCTTTGATCGCCGCCTCGACAAGTCTGGCCAGGAGCGACAGCGATTCTTGCCAACCCAGGTAGCAGGCGTCGGGAGGTATGACTTCCGGTATGCCCTCTTGAACAGCTTTCAACTCGGTACCGCAGAACGCCTTTCGCAGCGAGATCGTCGTCTGCATCGTTCCGGGCAGGTTCGGATCGTCGAACGCGCTCGTGTAGCGGATGCGCTCGTGCGGGATCAGCTCGAGGTAGCGCCCGCCGAATGCGTGGCTGTGGCCTGTCGTGAAATTCGTGAACGACATCCGCCATGTCCCGCCGATGACGGCGTCCATCTCGTGGACTTTGCCGGTGAACCCGTCGGGCGGCAGCCACTTGGCCATCGCGTCCGCGTCGAGGAACGCGCGATAGACTCTCTCCGGAGGCGCGCGGAGCACGCGGTGGAGCTGGACGGTGGCTGCAGGCATGGGCCGCGCCCTTCCTCGAATGGTGGGTTGATCGTCCGTTGCGCGTCGTTCGAGCCGAGTGGCTCATTGTGCCCGTTCGCACACGTCGCCCCGCCTCGAGTCGAGGAGGGGCAGCGCGCGAAGCGCGCGGGGTGGTGAGTCAGTGATCCGGCGCCACCTCGACATCTGCCACGACGCCAACGCGTTCATTTCCACCTCGTCGTTTGCGAAGCGCGTCACGCGGATCGCGCAGCACACCTCGCAGCAGTGCCTCTGGGCGCGTGGTGGCGTGGCGCGAATGATGCTTGTGACGTAACGCCG
>JANNTF010000634.1:0-4649 GCA_031403455.1 Alphaproteobacteria bacterium
GAAAGCGATCGCCGCCCTCGTGGCGCTCGGGCGCGGGTATTACCGTTCGGGGTTAACCGTCGCCCCACCTCCACTCGCGGAGGGGCAGCGCGCCGTCGGCGCGCGGGGCGGTGAGTCCTGATGCTCGTGCCGTGACTCACCGCCCTGGCCGCTTCGCGGCCTGTCCCTCCTCAGTCGAGGAGGGACGACTTACGCGAATCTCAGGACAGCCGTGTGCCGTCGATCGTGATGCGATGCATCAGACGACGCTGGCCGTGATAATCGTTCACCGCGTAGTGCCAAGTGCAGCGATTGTCCCACAGCGCGATCGAGTTCTCGCGCCACCTGAAGCGGCACAGGAAATCCGGACGCTGCGCATGCTGATAGAGGAAGTCGAGCAGCGGCTTGCTCTCCTCGGGCCGCCAGCCCTCGATGCCCACCGTGAAGTTCGGATTGACGTAGAGGACTTTGCGGCCGGTATCGGGATGCCGGATCACGACGGGGTGGATCGCGTCCTGCGTCGCGAGGTCCGAATTTCCCAGCCGGCCTTCGAGATCGGTGCCGCGATAGCGCGCCTTCGGGCCGAAGACATGCCGGCTCGAATGCACCGCGCGCAGACTCTCGAGCGTGCGCTTCAGCCCGTCCGACAGCGTCTCGAAGGCGAGATACATGTTCGCGAACAGCGTGTCGCCGCCGGTCTCGGGCACCTCGCGCGCGAGCAGCATGGAACCCAGCGCCGGCGCCTCGTCGTAGCTGTGGTCGGTGTGCCAGGAGCTGCCGATATTCGATTTCTGCTCCGGCTCCTTGCGCACTTCGGCGATCATCGGATAGCCGGGCACGGTCGCGAAGAAGCGGTTGATGTTGATCGGACCGAAGCGCCCCGCGAAAGCGAGATGCTGGTCGGGCGTCAGTTTCTGGTCCCGGAAGAAGATGACGCCGTGATCGTGGAAGGCCTGCCGGACTTCGGCGAAGCGCTGCTCGTCGAGCGGCTGCGTGAGATCGACGCCATGGATCTCGGCGCCCACGGCGCCGGAAAGCGGCTGAATCTCGATCCTGCTGTTGCGCATCGCTCGGTCCTCCCAGAGTACTCGCGTCTTCGTGACGACGATTGAAGCGCCGCACGCCGGCCCGCGCAACAGCTCATTGCGGCGCAAAGCTGCGCAGTACCTGACCACGCCGCGCTTGGGCTACGCTGCGGCAGGCGATTCGTAAGGAGAGGACGGGATGGCAAAGCGGACGAAGACCAGCAAGGCGGTTGCATCAGGCCGGAAGCGATCGGCGCGCGATCAGGCGCGACTTCTCGCCGACGCGGAGACGGCGCTGCGCACGCTGCTCGATCGGATCCCGCGCCGCTACGCGTATGGCGAGGATCTCGCGCTGATTTTCGACCCGAAGCAGGCGAGGTAGCGCGATGGCCACGCGGATTCACACGATCGCCTCCGCCAGCAAGGCGCTGGCGGCCGGGCGCACGACCGCCACCGCACTCGTCGAGGACTCGCTGGCGCGCATCGCCGCGCATGATGCGAAGCTGAACAGCTTCGTCTTGCTGACCGCCGAGTCGGCGCGGCGCACGGCGCACGCGGTCGATGCGGCGATCAAGCGCGGCAAGCGGCTCGGCCCGCTCCACGGCGTGCCCTTCGCGCTGAAGGACATCTACAGCACCGCCGGCATCCGGACGACGGCGCATTCGCGTCTGCTGATGAAGAACATCCCCAAGCGCGACTCGACCGTCGCGCGGCGTCTGGCCGAGGCCGGGGGCGTATTGATCGGCAAGCTCGCGACGCATGAATTCGCGACGGGAGGTCCGGCCTATGATCTGCCGTTCCCGCCGGCGCGTAATCCCTGGAACACCGATCATTTCACCGCGGGTTCCTCCAGCGGCTCGGGCGCCGCGGTCGCGGCGGGGCTGGTGCCGCTCGGCATGGGCTCGGACACGTCGGGTTCGATCCGCGGACCCGCGGCGTTTTGCGGCGTCGCCGGCTTCAAGCCGACTTACGGGGTCGTGCCGCGGACCGGCGTGATTCCGCTCGCCTTCTCGCTCGATCATTGCGGGCCGCTCGCCTGGACGACCGAGGATTGCGCGCTGACGATGGATGCGATCGCCGGACCCGATGGCGAGGATCCGGCCTGCGCGCCCGGACCGATCCGCAATTTCGCCGGTGGCATCGGCCGCGGGATCGCCGGCATGCACATCGGCGTCATCCGGCATTTCTACGAGCGCGATGTCGAAGGCGATCGCGACGCGGTGGCGGCCATCGAGGCGGCGCTCAAGATCCTGAAGCGGCTCGGCGCCAAGCTGGTGACGATCAAGCTGCCGCCGCACGCGGATTGGGATGCGTGCTGTCGCGTGCTGCTCTATGCCGAGGCCCATGCGATTCACGAACGCGATCTCGCCGAACGGCCGCACGCCTATGCCGAGATCACGCGCATCCGCTTGATGGCGGGGGCGACGATCAGCGGCGCCGACGTGATCCACGCGCTGCGCTGGCGCCGGCAGCTCTGCCACGCCTATGGCAAGGCGCTCGGCGAGGTCGACGCCGTCGTCACGGCCTGCGCGCTGGGCGCCGCGCCGCGTCTCGACGATCTGACCGGCCCGCCCTATCTCGCGCCGCGCGGCAAGCTGATCATGACGCCGTTCAGCCTGACCGGCGCGCCGGCGCTCAGCGTCTGCGCAGGGTTCAACGCCGCCGGCCTGCCGCTCAGCCTGCAGATCGCCGGGCGGCCATTCGAGGACGCCAACGTGCTGCGCGTCGGCCACGCCTATGAGAAGGCGACGCCGTGGCGGGAACGACGACCGGTGCTGTGATCAGCCCGCGATCACGTGCTCCACATGCACGGCGCGGCAATCCATCTCATACTCGATCTCGACTACGGGCGGCCGGTTGAGATGCCAGGTCAGGCCGTGGCGCAGCGCGCCGCGGCGCGCGAGTTCATCGACGAGGAAGGGATGGATGTCGTGCACGGTGTAGAGCTGCGCGGCCGTGGTGTCCTGCCAGGTGCCGCCCAGCGCGGCCATCCGCCGCTCCATCTCGCCGAGCACCCACACGGCCTTCTTGCGCAAGCCGGCCGGGCTGAGATCGCCGCGCGCGATGATGTGATCGCGGTAGTTGCCCTTGCCCTCGGGCGCCTCGCCGCTGCCGGCGACCACGAAACTGCGCTGTGAGTCGCGCGATGGCGACGTGAAGCAGAAGGCGTGGAAGCTCGGCGTGGGCGGCGGTGTCAAGGCAGGACAGGTATTGGCGCGCGCCACGGGGTTCACGCCGTCCTTGTAGAGTCCCCAGCGTTCGAGCGTGCCGACATAGAGCTGGTTGAAACTCTTGAACCCGTCCTCGGTGAAGGGCGCGGGCGAGTTGAGCTCGCAGGCGCAGAACGACGTGAGCGGGCGTCCCGCTTCCTTGAGGAAGGACTCGATGCGTGCGAAGCCCTGCGCCAGCGCGACGGGGCTGGCGAAGCGCACGCGTTCGATGCGCAGGCCAGGCGCCGCCACCACGCCGCCCGAGTATTGGAAGACTCCGGGCATGTAGGCAAAGCCGCCCGGCGCGAAGTCGATGGTTGCGGCACTCACGTCTTGTAGTCCGGCTCTTCGCGATCGAGCACGCGCATCATCGCGTTGAAATGGACGATATCCGAGCTCGGCTCCAGACCCGGATCGCGATTGCCGTAGTTGTGCAGCGCGCTGTCCGGAACGGCGTGCAGTTCCTGGCCGGTCTGACGCGCGAGCACGGTGTACATCGCCATGCGCTCGGTGAAGTAGAAATGGTCATAGGCTTCGGCCACGGTCTGGCCCAGCGTCGTCATGCCGTGCATGGCGTGGAAGATGATGCGCTTGGTCGGGCCGACGATCTTGATCAGCCGATCGGCTTCGCTGTCGTCGACCGGCCCTTGCATCTCGTCGTCGTAGCAGACGAGCTTTGCGAGCCCCATCGCGATGCCATGCGCGGTACCGAGCCGTCCACCCTTCACGCAGGAAATCGCCGTCGCATAGGGCGGGTGCGCGTGGATCACGCATTGTGCATGCGGCAGCGCCTGATGCAGCCGGCCGTGCAGGTAGAACGCGACCGCGCGGACCTGTCCGTAACCGGACAGTTTGTTGGCCTTCTCGTCGACGACGATCAGGTTCGAGGCGGTGATCTCGCTGAAATGCAGCTCGCGCGGATTGAGCAGGAAGCGATCCGTCGTGCCGGGCACGATCATCGAGAAATGATTGGCGATGCCCTCGTTCCAACCCAGACGATTGGCGAGGCGGAACGACGCGGCGAGCTGGATGCGCGCCTGCCACTCCGCGGCATCCATGCCGTGCGACTGGCTGAGCGAATGAATGATGGCAGTCATGTGCGTGCAGTTCCTCCGAGAGGGGTGAAGGGATTCCGGTCAGCCTAGCGTTCTATCGCGAATTCTTGCATCCCGATCGAAGCGTCTCAATCTCTCGTCGTCCCTCCTCGAGTCGAACTACGGGATGCACACATCTTCCGGGCTCACGCCAGCCGGTACTCGTCGCCCCTCCTCGACTCGAGGAGGGGCAGCGCGCGAAGCGCGCGGGGTGGTGAGTCCACGGCGTCATGCTTTCGCGGCAGCGAGTGACCATTTCCGGAGTGACAAACTTTGAATACGGGCTGTAAACAGATGGCGTAAAGCCGAGGCTCTTCAAGTTTGAATCCAAACTTTTTCTA
>JANNTF010000635.1:0-6603 GCA_031403455.1 Alphaproteobacteria bacterium
ACCGGCCGGTTCGGCCACCAGCCGACGAGCCCGCGTCGCATCACGGCGGCTTGCGGCAGCTGGAAGAGGAACCCGACCACCGCGTCGTCCGCGAGCTTGCGCTGCGCGGCCTTGGCGAGGGTGCTGCGTTCAGCGGGATCGTTGCTCGCCTGCCAGCGCGCGATGGTGTCGCGGAAACCGGCATCGCCGTAGCCGATGTACCAATCCGGCCGTGCGTAATTGCCGAAATCGAACGGCTCGGTATGGGCGATGATCGTGAACTCGTAGTCGAAGCCGCGGAACACGTCGGAGAGCCATTGCGGCCCCTGATAGACGAGGATGTTCACGCGGATGCCGACTTCCGCAAGCATGGCCTGGATCAGCTCGCCGGCGCGCCGGGCATAGGGAAACGGCGGCAGGATCAGCCGCGCCTCGAAGCCGTTCGCCAGACCGGCCTCGCGCAGCAGCGCCTTCGCCTTCGCGACGTCGTAGGAGGATTGCGCGGTGAGATCGAGGTAGTCGGGATTGTTGGGCGGGAAATGCGTGCCGATCGGCTTGCCGAGCCCGGCGACGGCGCCCTCGTTGATCGCGTTGCGGTCGATCGCATGACCGATCGCGCGGCGCACGCGCACATCGCTCAGCGGCGCGCGGCGATGGTTCATCGCGAGGACGACTTCGCCTTCGGTCAATCCGACGACGACCTCGAAATTGCGATCGGCGCGGAAATCGGCGAGCAGCTCGGCGGCGCCGAGATTGGGGACCACGTCGACGGCGCCGGTCTTCAACGCGGCGACCTGCGCCTGCGGATCCGACATGAAGCGGAACGTCACGCTGGCCAGCTTCGCCGCCTCGCCCCAATGGCCGGCGTAGCGCACCAGGTCGACGCGGTCGCCCTTGACCCATTGGCGAAACGCGAAGGGGCCGGTACCGATCGGCTTGGTCTTGTTCTCCTCCGCGCTCGCGGGATGAACCATCGCGGCATCGGCCGACCCGAGATCGTAGAGGAACGAGCCGACCGGCCGGGCGAGCTTGATCGTCACGCTGAGCGGATCGGGCGTCTCGATCGCCTCGATCGGCTCGAAGATGCGCTTGTTGGCGTTGACCGAGTTCGGTCCACGCGCGCGGTCGAAAGTGAAGCGAACGACACTCGCATCGAAGGCGGCGCCGTCATGGAAACGGACATTCGGACGCAGCTTGAACGCGTAGCTGCGGCCATCGGCCGATATGCTCCAGCTCTCGGCCAAAGCCGGGTACGGCCTGCCGTCGCGATCGATCAGCGCGAGACCTTCGAAGACATTCGCGTAGACGACTTCGCGGATCGAGCCCGCGACATGCGTCGTCGGATCGAGATGCGGCGGCTCGACCGGATTGGCGACGACCAGCGTGTCCTTGGCATTGGCCTGAGCAACGGCGAGCGCGGCGGCGACGACGCAGACGATCGCTGTGAAATTCGACATGGCTTCCCCCTGAGCGCCGGCAGGCGCGCATCCCCCAGATCACGCGCCGCAGTCTAGGCAGGAAGCTGACCGAGGCAAGCGCGGCGGCATCCGCAAAGCCCGCTCGACGCGGCGCGACAGGGGGCGTAAGTCCCGGCCGCATGAAGCCCGCTCCTGTCCTATCGCCCGAGCTCGTCGATCGCTTCATGGCGGACGGCGTGGTGGTCGTGCGCGACTTGCTCGATGCCGACTGGGTCGCCCGGATGGCGGCGGCGGTCGATCGCGCGATGGCGCATCCCGGGCCGCAGGCGATCGAGTTCAATGATCGCGGCTCGCCTGGGCGTTTCTTCGGCGACATGTTCATGTGGCGCAGCGATCCGGCGTTTCGCGCCGCGTTCTTCGAGACGGTGGCGGCGCGCACCGCCGGGCGATTGATGGGCGCCAGCCATGTCCATCTCTTCTACGATCAGATCTTCGCCAAGGAGCCGGGTACGCCGCGCCGCACACCCTGGCATCAGGATGCGCCCTACTGGCCCGTCACCGGCGACATGCTGGCGACCGTCTACCTCGCGCGCGATCCGATCGACCCTGGCAATGGCGGCGTCGAGTACATCGCCGGATCCCATCGCTGGGCCACGGATTACGCACCCGCCGCCTTTCGCGAAGGCGGCGCGGCGGCGCGGCGCTACGTCAAATCGCCCCTGCCGCCCCTGCCCGACATCGATGGCCAGCGCGCCACGCTCGATGTGCGCAGCTTTTCTCTGGCGCCGGGCGACGCGGTGATCTTCCACGCAAGGCTGATCCACGGCGCACCCGGAAATGCCAGCCCAACTCGGCGGCGGCGCACGCTTGCCTTGCGCTTCGCCGGGGACGATGTGCGCTGGCAACCGCATAGCGGCACGTTCAAGATGCTACGCATGGCGAATCTCGCCCGCGGCGCGCCGCTCTCCGGCCCGCTCTTCCCCATCCTCTGGCGCGCTTCGGTGACCCCATGAAACGTCGCACGCTCGTCATCGGCAGCCTGGTGGTGTTCGGCGCGTCAGGCGCTCGAGCGCAGAGCGGCACGCGCAAGCTGCGCCCGCGCGACGACAGCGCGCGCGATCCCGCGCTGCGACGCGTCATCGACTCGATCAGGGCCGCCTGCCGCGCGAAATCGACGGAGCTGCTCGCGCCGCACCTCGCCGAGGACGTCAAGGAATCCTTTGGTGGCGACGGCTCGCCAGCTGCGTTCCTCGCGGCCTTCAAGAAGAAGCCGGCGCTGTGGGACGAGCTCGACACCGCCTTCAAGCTCGGCGGCAGTTTCGTGGGCCCGAGCTTCGCCGCGCCCTATGTCTACTCGGCATTTCCGGAGACTCTCGAAGGCGATCGCTATCTCGTGGTGCTCGGCGACAATGTGCCGGTGCACGAGACGCCGCGCGATACCGGCATCGTCGCCGCGCGGCTCAGCTACGACATCGTGCGTCGCGCGAGCGCGGAGTTGAGCGTAAAGGTGCCGCCGGAGTGGGTGCGCATCCGGCCGCCGATCGGCGTGCCCGGCTATGTCCGCCGCCAGCATCTACGCAGCCCGATCGACTATCGCGCCGTGCTCGACAAGGACAAGGATCGCTGGGTGCTCACGGCGTTCGTCGCCGGCGACTGATCGCCGCTACGTTTGCCACCACATGCGCACGAGGTTGTAGAGCCCGTTGCGCAGATTGAGCGCCGCCGGATCGTTGGGCGCGTGGCGATCGAAATAGGCCTTCACCTCGTTGAGCTCGTACAGGATCTTGCGGTGATGCGGGTCCTGCACATGGCTCTGCACCCAGCTGATCGCGGCCCAACGCGAGCCGCGCGTCACCGGCGCGACGCGATGCAGGACGGTCGTCGGGTAGACGATGAGTTCGCCGGCATCGAGCCGGATGCGCGTCTCGGTATTGCCGTCGGCGATCACGAGTTCGCCGCCGTCGTAGTCCGCGAGCGCGCTCAGGCACAACGTGAAGGAAAGATCGGCGCGCAAGCGACCGGCATGCACGAAGGGCGCGTCGACATGGAAGCCGTACTCCATGCCGACGTCGTAGCGATTATAGGTCGGCGGCATCACCGCCTTGGGAAAGGCCGCCTCCTGGAACGACGTACTCCGGCCGAGTGCCGCCATCACGAGCTGGTCGAGCTCCTTGCGCGCGGGATGATCCGGCGCGAGCTGCAGGTTCTTCTTGGCCGCCGCCGCGGCGCCGCTCGCCGTGCCGCGCCCATCAACGAATTGCGCGGCCGCCAGCAAGCCACGCGCGCGCCTGACCTCGTCCGGCGGCAGCATGCCGGGAATCCGCATCAGCATGATCGTCGCCCGCCGCCGCTCACATCCGCAGGATCTTGCCGGGATTCATGATGCCATCGGGATCGATCGACCTCTTGATCGCGCGCATCACCGAGAGCGTGTCGCCGCCATGTTCGGCGTTGAGAAAATCGATCTTGCCGTAACCGACACCGTGTTCGCCCGTGCAGGTGCCGTCCATCGCGAGCGCCCGCGCGACCAGTCGGTCGTTGAGGCGATTGGCCTCCTCGAGCTCCTTGGGATCGTTCGGATCGAGGATGATGGTGAGATGAAAGTTTCCGTCGCCGACATGGCCGACGATCGGCGCGATCAGGAACGACGTCTTCAGATCCTCCTGGGTTTGCGTGATGCAATCCGCGAGGCGCGAGATCGGCACGCAGACATCGGTCGCCCAGAGCTGCGCACCCGGGCGCAATGACTTGCCGGCATAGGCTGCGTCATGGCGAGCTTGCCACAGGCGCTTGCGCTCCTCGGGGCTGGTGGTCCAACGGAAATCCGCGCCGCCATGCTCCGAGGCCAGAGCCTGCACCATCTCGGCCTGCTCGGCGACCGAGGCATCCGTGCCGTGGAATTCGAGCCACAGCGTCGGCGCCTCCGGCACGCCGAGATTGGCGTGGTTGTTGAAGGCGCGCATCTGCAGCGCATCGGCGAGCTCGATGCGGGCGACGGGGATGCCGGATTGGATGGTCTGGATGACCGTATCGACCGCCGCCTTCACCGTCGGAAACGTGCAGGTCGCGCAGCTGATCGCGGCGGGAATGCCGTAGAGCCGCAAGGTCACTTCCGTGATCACGCCGAGCGTTCCTTCGGAGCCGACGAAAAGCCGTGTGAGATCGTAACCGGCCGAGGATTTGCGCGAACGCCGCGCGGTCGTGATGACGCGCCCATCGGGCAGGACGACGGTCAGGGCCATCACGTTCTCGCGCATCGTCCCGTAGCGCACCGCGTTGGTGCCGGACGCGCGCGTCGCCGCCATACCGCCTAACGACGCGTCGGCGCCGGGATCGATCGGAAAGAACAGGCCGGTGTCGCGCAGATGCTCGTTGAGCTGTTTGCGCGTCACGCCCGCCTGGACGGTGCAATCGAGATCGTCCACCGAGACGCGCACCACCGCGTTCATCTGCGCCACATCGATGCACACGCCGCCGCGCAAGGCCGCGACATGGCCCTCGAGCGACGTGCCCGTGCCGAAGGGAATCACCGGCACCTTGTGTGCGGCGCAGATCCGCACCGCCTCGCTGACCTCCTCGGTCGAGCGCGCGAAGACTACCGCGTCGGGCGCGGCGGATTGATGCCAGGACTCGTCCTTGCCGTGCTGTTCGCGCACCGCGCGCGACGTCGAACACCGCTCGCCAAACATCTGCTTGAGCAGAGCAATGGCCGCGTCACGTGCGGTCGGCTCGACAGGCTGAAGGACGGGCATAGCCATCGTGGCATCTCCGGTGTTGCGAGGGGCCGCACGTTACGGAGCGCGCGCTGCCGTGGCAATCGCGCTGCCCGTTCGCTATTCGAAAGGCTCGACCTTCTTCGGCGCCGCATCGGTTGGCGCATCCGGGCGCTGGAATCCCAGAATGTGGAGGATGACATCCTCACGATCCTCGGGACTGAGATACAGCGTCGGCATCACCGGTTGCGGCGAGCCGACCGTCTCGACGACATGCCGCTGGGTCGCGAAGCTGCGCAGGTAGTCGCGAGTCCGGCCGGGAAGATTGGCGATCTCCATGAAGCTCGGGGCGGCGGCCTCGCGCGCGGCCCCACGCTCCGGTGTCACCTGGTGGCAGGAGCTGCAGCCGCGCTCGGCCACGATGGCGCCGCGGGCACGCGCATCGAGATCCGGCTCGCTCGGCGACGACGCCAGCTCAGCGCAGGCGGACAGGCCGGCGATGGCGGCGAGACTGATGATGCGACTCGCGAGATGCATGATGCGCGCAGTCTAGCCTGCGCCGGCGCGGGCGTGCAGCGCGGCTTCACGCGCGCGCACGCGTTCGCGCCAGATCACATAGAGACCGCTGGCGACAAGGATGGCCGCGCCGGCCCAGACCGGCGGATCGGGAAACTCGCTCCAGATGACCCAGCCGAAAATCGCGGCCCACAGCAATTCGAGATACTGGAACGGCGCGATCAGGCCCACGGGCGCAAAGCGAAACGCGCGGAACATGAACCATTGCCCGACACATACCGAAACAGCCATGCCGGCGGTGAGCGCCCACTCGCGCAGGCCGATGGGCACCCAGAAGAACGGCGCCAGCGCGCCCATCACCAGCAGCACGGCGACATTCTGATAGGCCAGCATGGTGATGTCGGAATCCGTCCGCGCGAGGCGCCGGACATAGACCATGCTGGCGGCCCAGGTCACGGCCGCCAGCAGACACAGCAGAGCGGCCGGCTGGAACCCGGCCGCGCCAGGCTGGAGAATGACGAGCGCGCCCACGAAACCGACCGCGATCGCGGACCAGCGATGCAGGCCGACGCGCTCTCCCAGCAGCGGCACGGAGATCGCCGTCATGATCAGCGGCGCCACGAACCCGATCGCGATCGCGGTCGCCAGTTCCAGATGCCGCAGCGCTTCGAAGAACGAGAACATCGAGATCAGCGACAGGCCGATGCGGATCGCGTGCTCGCGCAGTTTCTGTGTCCGGAACACCGCCAGCCCGCCGGCCTGCGCGATCCAGGGGCTGATCATCAGCAGCACCATCAGGCTGCGGATCGCCAGCATCTGCGTCGTCGGCATGGTGGCGACGCCGGCCTTCGAGAGCGCGTCGGTGACGCCCACGCAGGTGAACGCGGTGATCATGCAGGCGATGCCGCGCAGCGGGCGATCCTGCAGCAGGTTCGGCGCGGTCACGTCCCGGCCTTGCGCGCCGTGCGCACGCGCAG
>JANNTF010000636.1:0-2693 GCA_031403455.1 Alphaproteobacteria bacterium
TGCTCGACGCCGGACATGCCGCCGATCATCGCGTAGGGGCCGATACGAACGAATTGATGCACGGCCACGAGTCCACCGAGGATCGCGAAATCGCCCACCTGAACGTGGCCGCCCACCGTCGCATGGTTGATCATCACGACGTTGTTGCCGACCTTACAATCATGCGCGACATGAGCGCCGATCATGAACAGACAGTGATTGCCGATGCGCGTCACGCCGCCACCGCCCACCGTGCCGGGATGCAGGGTCGTCTGCTCCCGAATGACGTTGTCGGTTCCGATCTCGAGACGCGTGTCTTCGCCCTTGTGCTTGAGGTCCTGCGGCGGATGTCCGATCGCCGCAAACGGAAAGATCTTGGTGCGCGCGCCGATGGTCGTGTTGCCCGCAAGACAGACATGGCTGACGAGGACGACATCGTCCCCGAGCTTGACCCTCGCTCCAACGACGCAATACGGGCCGATCGTCACATTGGCGCCGAGTTCGGCACCGTGCTCGATGATGGCCGTCGGATGGATCTCGCCCATCAGCGATCGAGGATCATTGCGGAATAGGTCGCCTCGGCGCAGAGCACCCCGTCCACTTTCGCGTTCGCGCTGAATTTCCAGACTGGACCGCGGCTGCGCTCCTTCTTGCAGTGGATCATGATGCGATCGCCCGGGACGATCGGCTTGCGAAAACGAGCCTCGTCGATCGTCATGAAATAGACGAGTTTGCCCTCGGCTATCGAGCCGAGGGTCTCGACGACCAGCACGGCAGCCGTCTGCGCCATCGCTTCGATGATCAACACACCCGGCATCACCGGACGTTCAGGAAAATGCCCCTGGAAGAACGGTTCATTGATGGTGACGTTCTTGACGCCGACGCAGCCGACGTCGGGAACGATGTCTTCCACGCGATCGATCATGAGAAACGGATAGCGATGCGGGATCATCTGCATGATCCGGCCAATGTCTATTGGGCTGCGCTGGCCCGTGCTCCCGGGCGGTTGTGCCTTGTCGTCCATCGCCGCACGTCCCCTACTCTTTGTCGCCTTCGTCGGTCGCACTCGAAGCTCGGCGCGCCATGCGGCGCCAAAGTCCCGCCAACCGCCGGAACTCCTTGATCGGGATCGCCGGAAATCCGCCGACGATCTGTCCCGGCGGCACGCTGCGCGTCACACCGCTCTTTCCCGCCACCTGCACACCGGCGCCGAGGTGAATGTGCCCCGCGATCGCCGATTGCCCCCCAACCATGACCAGATCGTCGAGCCGAGCCGAGCCGGCAACGCCCGCCTGGCCTACGATCACACAGCCGCGGCCGACGACAACGTTGTGCCCGATCTGTACGAGGTTATCAATTACCGTACCGGCGCCAATGCTCGTGTCCGAAGCGCTGCCGCGATCAATCGTCGTGTTGGCCCCGATCTCGACATCGTCGCCGATCAACACGCGCCCGAGCTGCGGCACCTTCATGTGGCCGGCCGCCCCGAGTGCGAAACCGAAGCCGTCCTGCCCGATCCGGACTCCTGGATAGAGGCGTACCCGACTGCCGATCAACGCATGCGTGACCGTCGCATTCGCCCCGACACGCGTTCGCTCACCGAGCACCACGTCGGCGCCGATCACGGCGTTCGCCTCGATCCAACAGCCCGGTCCAATGTCAGCGCGCGGCCCGATCACCGCGCCCGCCTCGACCGTCACTCCCACCCCCACGCTGCAGGATGAATCGACAATCGCACGCGGATGGATCCCCGCCGCGGGCACGGGATCGGGATGAAATGCCGCCGCGACGCGCGCATAGCCGCGATGAGCATCGTCGCTCAGGATCAAGGACATGCCCGCCGGCGCGTGTCCGATAAACCGCCCATTGACGATGCAGGCTCCCGCGGTGGAGCTGCTGAACGACGCCATGTACCGCCGATTGTCGAAGAAGCTGACGTGATCCGGTCCCGCCTCGTCGAGGGACGAGACCCCGAGGAAGCGCCGGTCGGGATTGCATCCCGAGTGCAGCGTCCCGCCAGCGATCGACGCTAGCTCCGCAAGGCTGAACGGACCGGCGCTGGGGAAGAATCTCGGATCAGCCACCCCCAACTCCGCGGGGAGTCAGTTGGCTGGAATCTGGAGAGGCACGCTGGCAAGCCGCTGATCGACGCGCTTCAAGATCTCGCCCGTGATCTCAAGTTGGCTCTGAACGACCACCACCTGGGCTTTGTCCAGGATCAGCATGTAGTTTTTCTCCTGCGCGACTTCTACCGAAGCCTGGAGCATCGCCTGATAAATCTTCCCTTCGGCCTCCGCGAATGCGCGATCGAGATTGCGCGTGCGAGTCTGCAGCTTGGTCTGCGCGTCGGACATCCGCTTCTGAAGATCGCGCACGCGCTGATCGAACTGCTCGGCCGTGATCGTGGCGCGCTGACGTTGCAGCTCCGTCTGCGCCGATTTGAACTCCGTTTCCTGACGCTGAACATCCGCGCGCAGCGTCGTGTTCTGACGTTCCGCCTGCTGACGCAACCCCTGCGCCGCGAGCGACTGAGTCATGATGAGCCGACCATCGAGGATGACCATGGGCGCACCCGACGGTGGCAACTCGGTTGGAAGTGGCGGCGCCGCCGGCGTATCCGCCGCTTGCGGTGCCGGCGCCGGCGGCGGCGCGGGTTGCTGGGCAGGCGGCCGCTGACTACTTCCAAACTGAATCCGGATTCAGCTTCGCTGCCG
>JANNTF010000637.1:0-3551 GCA_031403455.1 Alphaproteobacteria bacterium
CAGCCGGAGGGGCCGAGGAGAGTGAGGAATTCCCCCTCCTCGACCGCGAGCGACAGCGGACCGACCGCGAGCGTGCCGCCATAGCGCTTGGCGACGTCGCTCAACTCCAGAATCGGTCGTGCCACGTCACCCCGCTCCGGAGCGGATCGCGATGCCTAGCCGCTGGCCAGAACTTCCTTGTTCCAACGTTCCACGTATTGGTCGCGATAGGAGAACAGCGCGAGATAATCCGTCTGCCGCTGCAGCTTTCCGATGCGTTCCACCTCGTCCAACGGGATGCGCAGCTTGGCCATGTCGGCTGGCAGGTTCTTCATCGCGTCGAGATTCGTCGGCGGATAGAGCGTGAGCTTGCTGAAGGCGATCTGCTTCTCCGCGTCGAGGGTCGTGTTGAGGAATTCTTCGGCCAGCGCGATGCTGTCCTGCGGCCGGTTGGCGATCATCGGCGTGTTCCAGATCCAGCTCAGTCCGCCCTCCTTGGGCATCACGAACTCGACCGGCGCGCCCGCCGCGGCGGCCTGTTCGGTTCGCGCGCCGAAATACGGGCAGATCCACACCTCCTCGGCGACCAGCAGCTGGCGCGTGTGCTCCACGTTGTTGATCAGCTTGGCCTGGTTGCCGCGAAAGAGATCCTTCACCTTGTCGACGCCGGCGTCGATGTTGTCGGCGCCACCGCCGAACATCACGTTGAGCGCGTGGAAGACTTCCTCGCCCACCCACGGCCAGGCCGGAAATGCGACCTTGCCCTTGAACTCCGGGTCCCAGAGATCGAGCCAGGACGTGATCGGCTTCTTGATGCGCTTGGTGTTCACGCAGATGCCGTACGGCGTGTGCACCTTGCCGACATTGAATTCGTAGACGAACGACGGGTGGATCTTGGCGATGTTCGGCATCCGGTCCGCCTTCCACTCGCGCGCCAGGCCCTGGCTGCCGAGCCAGGTCGAGCGTGACTGCGCCTGGTGGATGACATCCCATTGCGGATTGCGGCGCTGCGCCATCACCATCGGCTCGTGGCTCAAGCCCAGCCGATAGACGAACTCGATGCCCTTCTGCTTGGCGAACGGCTCGGCGAACGTCTGATGAAAGAAGTCGCGCCACGTGCCGCCGGGGAACAGGATGCGCAGTTCCTTGGCCGCCGCGCGCGCGATCATCGGCGCAGCCAAAGGCGCCACCGCCGCAGCCACCGCCCCGCGCAGGACGCGCCGACGACTTGGTGCCTTAGTGAACAATCCGCTCATGATGCCCTCCCCCTCAGGAATGCGAAGGCGACCATCGTGGCACCGGGCCTACGGTCCAGCAAGATTGAACAGCGCCAAGCCTTGAACGTCACACGACAACCCAAGCATTATCCCATCCGGAGCGCGGCGCAGCTTGAGCGCGCTGCGAGGGGGCGTGGCGCGAATGATCCGAATTGGCATCGATATCGGGGGCACCTTCACCGATTTCGCGATCTGGCGCGGCGACGCGGCCGGCTACACCGCGCTTGGCACGCACAAGCTCCCCTCCACCCCGCCCCGCTACGCGCTCGGCGTGATCGAGGGGCTGGAGCATCTCATCAAGACCCATGCGATCGACGATGCGGTGCCGGTCATCGTGGTCCATGGCACCACCGTCGGCACCAATACCGTCATCGAGCGCACCGGCAGCAAGCTGTCGCTGCTCACGACGACGGGATTTCGCGACATTCTCGGGATCGCCCGCCTGCGGCTGGATAAATCCGTCGACCTCTTCAACCAGCGCGTGGTGCCGCTGATCCCGCGCGAGCGTGTATTCGAGATCGACGAGCGCATGCTTGCCGATGGCACGATCGACACCCCGATCGACCTCGACGCCGTGCGCAAGGCCGCGCGCGCCGCGACGGCGGCACGGATCGATGCGCTCGCGATCTGTTTCCTGCACAGCTATCGCAATCCCGCGCATGAACTGGCGGCGGCGGCGGCGATTCGCGAGGTGCTGCCCGATCTCGACGTCGTGATGTCGCATGACGTCTGGGCGCAGCAATCGGAATACGAGCGTGCCGTCGTCACGCTGCTCAACGCTTTCGTACGCAAGAAGATGGGTGACTACATCGGCGAGATCGAAGCCTATCTCGCCGCCCGTCTGAAGCGCGCACGCCTGTTCATCACACGCTCCAACGGCGGCGTGATGGCCGCGAGCGAGGCGCGCCGCTATCCCGTGCACACGCTGCTCTCGGGTCCCGCGGCCGGCGTCACGGCGGGCAAGACCCTCGGCAAGCTGCTCGATCTCGACGCGCTGCTGACCATGGACATGGGTGGCACCAGCACGGACATGTCGCTGATCCGCAACGGCGAGTCGATGGTGTCGTCGCAGGCCACGGTCGGCGATTTTCCGTTGATGATGCCGGTGACCGCGATCGAGGCGATCGGGGCCGGCGGGGGGTCGATCGCGTGGCTGGACGGGCCGGTGCTGAAGATCGGCCCGCGGAGCGCCGGCGCCATGCCGGGGCCGGCCTGCTACGGGCGCGGCGGGACCGATGCGACGCTCTCCGATGCGTATCTGCTCTGCGGTTATCTCGGAACCGAGGGCCTGCTCGCGGGACGGCTGCCGCTGAGCCGGGCGCACGCCGAGGCCGCGCTGGCGCCGATCGCGACGGCGCTCAACGCCGAGATCGTGGCGGCCGCCGAGAGCTGTCTCGCCATCGCCAGCTCGAACATGCTCTCGAAAGCGCTGCCATTTCTGGCGCGCCTCGGCGTCGAGCCCTCCGAGCTGACCTTGATGATCTTCGGCGGCGCGGGCGGCATCCACGGACCGCTGCTCGCCGAGGAGATCGGGATCCGCCGCATCGTCGTTCCCCGCTGGCCATCCGTTTTTTGCGCCTATGGATGCCTGGTCTCGGATCTGGTCCAGGACACGGTGGAGACCGTTCAGGGCAAGCCGCTCGATGCCGCCACGATCGCACGCAAATTCGGCGCGCTGCGCGAGCGGGCCGAGACCTGGCTGGCCAATCAGGTCGAGCCGGCGAGCGTGACCGGTGTGGCGCACCAGGCGATCGCCGAGATGCGCTACACCGCACAATCCTTCACCGTCGCCACGGATGTGAGCGACGCCGCGGCTCGTAGCGCCGCTCTGCCAGCCTATGCGGCCGCTTTCCACGCCGAGCATCTCCGCCTCTTCGGCCATAACGATCCGACAGGGGCGATCGCCTTCAATGAGCTGCGCCTGCGCCTCGCCGCGTCCTTGCCAAAGCCCGGCGCGACGAAGCTGCCGGCGAATGCCAATGCGCCGAGCCCGGCGCCGCTCAGGCATCGGCGCGTGCGCTACGACGGGAGATGGTGGGACGACACGCCGATCTTCGCGCGCGAAGCGCTGCCGGTGGGCTGCGCGATCGAGGGGCTCGCCATCATCGAACAGGACAACGCAACGATCCTCGTGCCACCGCGCTTCACGACATCGGTCGGCCCCTACGGCGATTTGGTCATGGTCAAGGAGAGCTGAGATGGATCCGGTCCGCACCGAAGTGATGAAGAACCGCCTCACCTCGATCGTCGAGGAAGCAGCGGTCGTCGCCTATCGCACCGCGCACACCACGTTCG
>JANNTF010000638.1:0-4607 GCA_031403455.1 Alphaproteobacteria bacterium
TCGCGCGCGTGGCCTTGGGGGTTCCATGGCCTCGCGCTGCGAATCCTCGACATCTCGAGACCCGGTCAGATGTCCTTCAGCTTCTTGCTCAGCTTGACGTCGAGTTCGCGAAAGATCTCGTCGATGCGCGCCGGTTCGAGCAACGCCTTCTGCACCGCATCGACGATGTCGTTGGCGGCGATGTCGGCCCAGGCCGGATGCGGCAGCGGATAGCTCTTCGCATTCGCGCCGAGCCGGACGAATTGCGCCAGCATCGGATCGGCCTTGATCTGCGGCTCGTTGCCGAGATCGCGGCGCAGCGGCATCCAATTCGCCTTGAGCGCGCGCTCGATCGCCCATTTCTTGTCCATGTCGAACTTGATGAAGCTCCACGCCGCTTCCGGATGCGCGCAGCTCGTCGAAATGGAATGCGCCGACACCGTCGCCAAGGTCGGCGCATTGGGGATCTGCGCCGGCAGGGGGGCGGCGAACATCTTGCCGTCCATCTTGGGATTGTCACCGACCACCTTGGCAACGGCCCAATAGGCATTGCGCATCGTCGCGATCTTGCCCTGCGCGAAGAGCACGGTCTGCTCGAGATAGTTGGTCGTCGTCGGCGACGGCGAAGCGAGCTTCTCGCGCGAGAACAGGCCGAGATAGAATTTGATCGCCTCGAGACTCCTGGCGTTCTTGGCGAAAGTCGACTCGGTCATGTCGGCGTTGAACGGCTCGCCGCCATTGCCGTAGATCCAGGTCAGCAGGACGCGCGTGGTCGTGTCCGTCTTGCCGCCGAGTACGGCGGTCGCCCATTGATCGGGGCCGGTGAGCTTCTTGGCCCAGGCGAGATACTCGGCCCAATCCCGGGGCGGCTTGCTCGGATCGAGGCCGGTCTTCTCCACCAGCTCGCGATTATAGATCTCGGCATAGACGCCGCCCCAATTCGGCAGGCCGTAGAGCTTTCCCTTCCAGCGCGCCGAGGCGAGCATGTCCTCGCTCCAGGCGTCGCGGAAGCTCGCAGGCTCCTTCGCCCAGAGATCGTCGAGCGGCCGCAGATAGCCGTCATAGGCGGCCGTGGTCAGGTCGACCGACACGATGCACGGCGCCTGCCTGGCCTGAGCGGCGGCGACGAATTTGGTCCAGTGATCGCGACGCGCGACCAGGATGGGCTGGATCTTGATGGTCGGGTTCGCGGCCTCGAAGGCCGCGATCGTCTGCTTCCAGATCGGTTCGTACTGCGCCTCGGTGAGATTCGACGTCTGCCATTGCAGCGTGATCGGCTGCTGGGCCGCGGCAGGCTCGGCAAACCCGAACACGAGCAGCGCGAGTGCAGCCGCCTTGGTTGCGTGCGTCATTGGCGTTTCCTCCGGTCGGTTGTTCGGGTTCAGCTCCACAACGCGCCACCGCGTTCGCTGCGCGGCTGCGGCATGAATGCATGCTCGCGGAGCATGTCGAGATTCGGCTCGAGCCCGAGCCCCGGCGTCTGCGGCAGGATGAACTTGCCATTCTCGAAGCGGATCGCCGGGGACGAAGCGCGATCGCGCATTTCGCGCTGCGGCTCCATCTGCTCGAGCACGTAGAAATTCGGCACGGCGGCCGCGAGATGCATCGCCGCGGCCGTACAGATCGGTCCGCCGGGATTATGTGGCGCGACCGGCACGTAATAGGTGTCTGCGAAACTCGCGATCCGGCGCACTTCGGTGAGGCCGCCGGCATGCATGAGATCGGGCTGGATGATCTTGCAGCCGCCGCACTCGAGCAGCTCGCGATACTCGTAGCGCGACAGCAGCCGCTCGCCGGTCGCGATCGGCGTCGCGATCTGCTGCTGCAACTGGGCCATCACCTTGGCGTTCTCGAACGGCATCGGCTCCTCGAACCAGCTCGGGCGATAGGGCTGGAAGGCGCGATCGAGCATCACGGCGGTGCGCGGCGACAGCAGCTCGCTGCATTCGATGAAGATGTCGGTGTCGGGGCCGGCGCCCTCGCGCGCGGCCGCCATCATCTCGGTCGCGCGCCGGATCGCGCCCGATTCGTCGGCCTTCAAGGCTTCGAAAGTGAGCGGGCTGAACTTGAAGCCGGTGAAACCGCGCCGCACCGCTTCCTTCGCCGCCGCGTGGCCTTGCTTCGGGTCGGTCGCGCCGCGCAGCCAGTGGCTGGCATAGACGCGCAGTTCGGTGCGATGCGCGCCGCCGAGCAAGCGATGGACGGGCACGCCCAGACGCTTGCCTTCGAGATCCCAGAGCGCGAGGTCGATCCCCGCGAGGGCCGACATGAAAACGGCGCCGCCGCGCCAGCGCCAGGCATTGTACAGGCGGTGCCAATGGCGCTCCGGGCCGGCCGGATCCTCGCCGATGAGATGCGGCGTGTACTCGCGGATCGCGGCGTCGACGGCGTCGATCGCGCCGTGGAGCGACGCTTCGCCCCAGCCGACCAGCCCGTCATCGGTCTCGATGCGGACGAACAGCCAGTTGCACCAATCCACCCAGTATTTGAACGTTTCAACCCTCGCGATCTTCACAGCGTCCCTCACCTCCCGCGACCGCCCGTCCGGCCTTCGCCGGAACTTGGCATCGTTTAAACGTTTCAATGAGCCTAATCTCAGAGAATGCCAACCGCAAGCAACGACGCCAAAGCGCCTAAACCGACCATCTGGGATGTCGCGGACCGCGCGCGCGTCTCGATCGGAACCGTGTCCAATGTCCTCAATGGCGGCACGCCCGTGAGCGCGCATCGGCGCCAGGCGGTCGTCGAGGCGATCGAACTCCTTGGATATCTCCCCAATGGCGTCGCGCAGAGCTTGCGGCGGCGGCAATCGCGGGTCGTGGGTTTGCTCGCGACCGGCACCGGCAGCGCCTATTTCGCCGCGCTCCTCGACGCCTTCGAGGACGTCGCGGCCCGTCAAGGCTACGAGGTCATGCAGGTCCTCAGCCGGAGCGAGCCGGACCTCGAGTTGCGGCGCATTCGCGCGCTGCTCGCGCGCAAGGTGGATGGGATGATCATGGTTCCCACCGCCACGCCCGCGCGCGCCTTCGATCTGATCGCCGCTGCTGGCGTCCCCACGGTCATCGTCGATCGAAGTTCGCCCGACGACCGCTTCGACTACGTGACGATCGATAATTGCGCGGCGATGCACGCGGCCGCACGCCGCCTGATCGCGCTCGGCCATCGCAGCCTGCTCTATGTCGTCCGCTGGCCGGAGCTCGTGACGACGCAGCAGCGCATGACTGCATTCACCGACGTCGCCGCCGAGATCGGTGCCGTCGCCCAAGTGATCCGGCGCGAGGTCGACGACGACGCGTTCCTGCGCCAGATCCGCGATGTGCTGCGCAGCGAGCGGCCACCGACCGCCATCATTGCGTCCAACAGCGAGTTGGCGCTGGCGTTGCTGCGCGCGCTGAAGAAGCTGGCGATCCGCATTCCCGATGACGTCTCGGTGCTCTCGTTCGATGAGCCGGTCTGGGCCGATGTGATGAGCCCGCCCTTGGCGGTCGTGCGTCACCCCATCGATGCGATCGCCCGCAGCGCGTGGCAGATCCTGATCGCTCGAATGGAGTCCGGCGCTGCGGCTTCGCATCGAGTTGTCCATCAGGCGGAGCTGGTGATCAGGGAATCCGTTGGCGCGCGCAAGCCGGAGGGCTGAACGCGCAACCGTGATTCCAGCGTTGGGCCTCGAACCTCGGGCCCTGAGGTGTCAGAAATCCTGACGCCCAAAGAAAAAACAAGACATCGCGTTGTATTCGCCATTCCTGTTATTGCCCAGGCACTTCACCGGCACAGAACTGCCGCGGCGATTTCTGTAGCTGACGGCGAAATTTACAGTGCCGAATGTCCAAACTCGGCAAGTCATTGAATCGGATCCGTTCCAGTTTCTGGCGTGGATGTTGCTTCCCAATACGCTTGAAAAGGGCACGCGCGACCGCATCGGAGACAACGATGCCGGTGCAGAGGCGCATGTGCCTTCGCCTGCGATAGATCGGCGCCACAACCAGTCTCGATCGGGGGGAGGGAAGCCATGTCCAGCCGAAGCGTGTCCATTCGTCGACTGTTCCGTGCAGGCATCATCGTGGCCGCCGGCGTGCTGATATCCGAAGGCGCGGCGGCAACCGTGTTCCGCGGCTGCTTTGCGTCGGGACCCAAGCTCGACGGCACGGCGGACGCGGAGTTCGATGGCGATGTCGACACCATCACCGGCGCTCTTGGCGGCACCGGGTCATGGCCGGCCGCGAACATCACGAAGCTGAAGAACGGCCGCCGCATTGCGATCGAGGATTGCGTCAGGAAGCTCAAGACGGATTCGAAATCGGGCGATGAGGTCGTCGTCTACTTCGCCGGCCATGGCGGCGACAGCCTGTTCCCGGATGCCGCCGAAGCCGGCGAAACGAATGCCAGCGACAATCACATCCGCATCGGCAACGCGGCGGGCGGCGCCGCCGACCGGATGACCGATGACCAGCTCGCGACATTGATGAGCGGCTTCACGAGTAGCGTGACGATGAGCGTGATCCTCGACAGCTGCCACTCCTACTCGTTCTTCGGCGGTGCCAGCGATCTCGGCAGCGTGACGCAGACGGGCGCCGGCGGCGCCGTGCCCGCGGGCGCGCATCTGGCTTTCATCGCGTCCACCACGCCCG